>JAEYSJ010000269.1 GCA_023434855.1 Bacillota bacterium
CACCTGGACTGTAGGTATTAAGACTACAAATTTCCCGCCCCACTCCTGAATATAACTATGTTGTTCCATAATTTCACCCTGCAGATTCCAAGGCAATATCACAACATAATCGGGTTTGGTTTCTTTTAGTACACTTGGCCTTAAAATGGGGATGTGACTGCCAGGAAGGTAACATCCTTGTTTATAAGGGCTTCTGTCAACTGTAAAATCGATGAAATCAGTTCTGATCCCACAATAGTTCAATAAAGTATTGCCTTTCGCTGGAGCACCATAGCCGACAACTTTTTTTCCAGCCTCTTTTGCATTGATCATGAAAGACAATATATCTCTTTTGGCAGCCGTAACCTTGTTACCAAAGGTGCTATAAAACGCGATATCGGTAAAACCAGCTAGTATTTCTCTTTGTTTTAGCTTGACCACTTGCTGGCTAGGTATACATTTAGCTTCTTTATGGCAGGCGTAAATTCTTAGAGATCCTCCATGGGTTGGTAATTCTTCCACATCAAAAATAACCAAGCCGTTTTTCGCAAAAATGTTTTCAACCGTAACAAATGAAAAATATGAAAAATGCTCATGATAAACGGTATCAAATTGATTTTCCATAACAAGTCGCATTAAGTGAGGAAACTCCATGGTAATAATGCCTTGAGGCTTCAGTAAGATTTTTAAAGCCTGCACGAAATCATTAATGTTTGGCACATGGGCTAGTACATTGTTGCCTAACAGTAAATCAGCCTTCTTGTTCTCTAAAGCTAACCGCTCGGCTAAAGATACCCCGAAAAAATCTACTTCAGTATTAATCCCCTTATCCTGCGCAACTTTTGCCACATTTGCGGCGGGCTCAATTCCTAAAACAGGAATTCCTGTTTCAATAAAATACTGCAAAAGATAGCCATCATTACTTGCAATTTCTACCACTAAAGAATCTTTATCTAAATTTAGCGTAGTATTCATCTTTTCAACATATGTCTTGGCGTGATTTAACCAGCTATCAGAAAAAGATGAAAAATAGGCATAATCACTAAAGATTGCCTGCGGGCTTTCAAATTCTTCAAGTTGAACCAAAAAACAGGTATGACAAACATAAACTTCTAATGGATAAAAGGGTTCCATATTCCGCAGATGTTCTTTAGTTAAGTAAGAATTTGACAATGGTGATGACCCGAGCGATAAAAATAGGTGTTCCAGTGGAGTACCGCAAAAGCGACAGTTCATATACTCATTCCTTCATTGCTATATTATCAATAAAGATATCAATCTGCTTTATCGAGAACTCATGCATATCCACGCCTTCGTAAAATGCTTTATACCAAGCAATTGTATAGTTCAAAGCTTTTTTCAAATCCCAGGTTGGCTTCCACCCTAAGCGTTTCTTGGCCTTTGAGCAATCTAATTTCAAATATTGCGCTTCATGCGGATGATGTCCACCATCTAATTCCCATCTGGCATTTTCGCCCCAGCATTGAAGCATCTCGTTCACTATCCATTCAACTGACTTTACATCGCCATCTTCTGACCCGAAATTCCATCCCTCATCAACTCTTTCCCCTAAGAACAATTTTTCAGCTAGCAGCAGATAACCATATAGTGGTTCTAAAACATGCTGCCACGGACGGTACGCATTCGGATTACGAATAACAACCTTTTGTCCCTTGGCCACTGCTCGAATGCAATCCGGGATCAGACGATCTTCGGCCCAATCTCCACCGCCAATTACATTTCCTGCTCTGGCAGTCGCGATCAGAATCTCGCGGGATGCTTCACATCCAAAAAAGGATCGGCGAAATGCCGTCGTAATCAGTTCTGCGCATGCTTTACTGTTGCTATAGGGGTCATAACCGCCTAGTTGATCGTCTTCGCGGTAGCCCTGGGTTGTTTCTTTGTTTTCGTAACATTTATCACTAGTAACGTTAACAATAGCTTTAATACTATCTACGTGACGTACCATTTCCAGTAAGTTAGCGGTACCCATAATATTGGTCGCATATGTTTCCAAGGGGTTTTGGTAAGATTTCCGGACTAAAGACTGAGCAGCTAGATGAAAAACTATTTCTGGCTTGCATTCCTGGACTATCGTTCGAAGAAACTCGTAATTCCGGATATCACCATATATTGACTTCATGCCACTCTCCACAGTGGCAGTTGAGAACAAATTTGGGATAGTAGGAGGTTCTAAAGAATATCCGGTTATCTGTGCACCTAAACTTTGGAGCCAAAGTGATAACCAAGCCCCTTTAAAGCCGGTATGACCTGTAATAAAAACCCGTTTTCCTTTCCAAAAATCTTTCATCATTTCCAGACCTTCCATGGGGCTATTCCTGATACCCAAAGCTGCTCAAGTTTTATTTTGTCTCTCAAAGTATCCATAGGCTGCCAGAAGCCATTATGTCGATAAGCAGAAAGTTGAGATTTTCTCGCTAAATTTTCTATAGGATCCCTTTCCCAAGTTGTATCATCGCCGTCAATTAGATCAAACACTTGTGGTTCCAAAACAAAAAAGCCTCCATTTATCCACCCACAATCACCCTGTGGCTTTTCCTGAAACGAGGTGATCTTACATCCCTCTAGATCAATAGTACCAAATCGTCCTGCAGGCTGTACTGCCGTTAGTGTCGCCCATCTGCCTTGTTGCTTATGAAATTTGATAAGATCACTGACATTGACATCACTTACCCCATCACCATAAGTAAAGCAAAAGGTCTCTTCACCAACAAATCGCTTTACCCGTTTTAATCGTCCTCCTGTCATAGTAGAATCGCCAGTATCTACTAACGTTACTCTCCATGGGTCTGCATACCGTTCATGTACTTCCATAGAATTATTGCCCATATCTATCGTAACATCCGACATATGCAGAAAGTAGTTTGCAAAATATTCCTTAATTATATACCCTTTATAGCCACAGCATATAACGAAATCATTTATTCCATATGCGGAATATATCTTCATAATATGCCAGATAATTGGTCTTCCACCAATTTCAATCATAGGTTTTGGTTTCAAGTGAGTTTCTTCAGATATACGCGTACCTAAACCACCGGCTAGAATTACTGCCTTCATTATAATATTTCACACTCCCACTGCAATAAAGGTCTCACTATTCCCGGAACTGCACCAACATATTCCCCACGAGTAATACTATCGTATATACTTTCAACCACTGTAAAACTCAATAGGTCCTTTTCATAGAAATGAACGGTTGATGTTGTCATTGTACTTAAAGCGAAACTCACGTAATAAGTTCCGGTATTTAGCAGATTCGGTGGAATTACACATTTAGACTTATATAGGCCAGGGCTTTGTTTACTTTCAGCATGCCTGTCTATAGTTACATCAGAAGTTGCAAATGCATATGTGCCGTCAGCAGTGTAAAAATGGAGATTTGGATTAACTCTGGCGCCTTCCTTTAGAATTCTATATTCCATTTCAAGGATAATCGGTTCATTTATTCTATGCTCCATCGAAATTTCACCGCTAGAGTTAATTATCCGTGCCTTACAGAGCCTTCCCACATCATCACCCGGTAAAACTCCGGTCAAATTAAAATCTATGTTCGCTTGTGTCGCACCACCATAGGAATAATATTGTTGTACCACTGAAGATGAAGATCCTACAGTCACTATTTGTCCTCTATCAAGCAAAATCGCTTTTGAACACAGGGCAGTAATCATCGGCATGTTATGGCTAACAAACAGCACTGTTACTCCTTTTCTTCCTACATCTCCCATTTTGCCTAAACACTTTTTTTGAAAAGCTGCATCACCTACGGCCAACACTTCATCGACAATTAAAATTTCAGGATCAAGGTGCGCCGCTACTGCAAATGCCAGCCTTACATACATACCTGATGAATACCGTTTTACAGGGGTGTCAATAAATTTCGATATCTCTGCAAAGTCTACGATCTCATCAAACTTATGGTCTATTTCACTTTTTCTCATTCCCAAAATAGTTCCATTCAGATAGACATTTTCCCTACCTGTTAATTCAGGGTGAAAACCGGTACCAACTTCAAGTAAGCTGGCTACCCTTCCTTTAATTTTAATTTGTCCGCCGGTAGGACCAGTAACTCTGGAGAGAATTTTGAGAAGTGTAGACTTTCCTGCGCCATTACGACCAATTATACCTACCGCTTCACCCTGTTGTATATCAAAAGAAACGTCCTTCAGCGCCCAAAAGTAGTGCTCTCCATCCAATTGGGACGGATTCCATTGTCCAAGTTTGATATTTGGATCTTCCTTATTACACAATCGAGCCCACCAGCTCTGGAGATCTCTATATAATGTGCCGGATCCGATAGTTCCGAGACGATATTGCTTCGAAAGATGTTCTGCCTGTATAACTATATCCGTCATATATACTCCTTATTATTTATATCGAATCCATAAAATTCTTTTCAACTTTACTAAAAAGAATAATCCCAATAAGCAAAATAAGGACAGTTAAAACAATACTTAGACCCCAATACCATAATGGAATCAATTGGCCGCCTAAAAAAGCATAACGAAATAACTCCACTATCGCCGTCATTGGATTTAAAATCAATAGCCAACCTATCGGAGTCGTTACCATAGACAAGGGATAAACGATAGGGGTAGCATACATCCATAATTGAACGCTAAAGCCTACTAATAAAGATAAATCACGATATTTAGTAGTCATCGATGATATAACAATTCCACAGCCTAAACCCAAACAAGCCATTTGCAATACTAGCAAAGGTGTGACGAAAATCCATAGGTTAGGAGAAATAACACTGTTGGTTATCAGAAAAAAGAAAAAAAGTAAAAGAAATAAAATAAATTGAATGCCGAAAGATAACATATTTGTTATAACTACCGATATTGGAACAACCAATCGCGGAAAGTACACTTTACCAAAAATACCGACATTAGCCGTAAATGTGTTTGCAGTAGTATTTAAGCATGCAGCAAAATAATTCCACATTACCGTACCTGACAAATAAAATAAAATCTGCGGAATTCCATTAGTTGGGAGTTTCGCAATTTGTCCAAAAATAACAGTGAAAACAATTGTCGTCAGTAAAGGCTGTAAAAAAAACCATATCGGACCTAAAATAGTTTGTTTATAAACAGCAACAAAATCCCTTTTTACAAACATCATTATCAAATCACGATAGCGCCAAAGCTCTTTTATATCTATGTCCAACCAACCATTACTAGGTTTTATTATGCTTGTCCATTGCTCCTGCGAACTGTAATTCATTTATCTCTTCCTTTATTAAAAATAGGCGCTAATTTTGCTTTTTGCGTTTTGGTATTTAGATCTTGCAAATTAGTGTACACCCTTTTCAATACGCTCCATTACCTTTGAAGACTACCTTAACCGTCTTTACTAAAAATACAATGTCCATCCAAAGCGACCAATTTCTTACATACCAAGAATCCATTTTCACACGTTCCGGATAATCAATCTCATTGCGTCCACTAACTTGCCATATTCCGGTAATGCCCGGGCGCACCAAATAGTAGTCTGTAATATAGTCGCCATATCGTGGTACCTCATCCTGCACTATCGGCCGCGGCCCCACCAGGCTCATTTCACCTCTTAACACATTAAAAAATTGCGGTAGTTCATCAAGGCTTGTCTTACGCAGAAACCTTCCCACTCTGGTTATACGTGGATCATCTCTAAGTTTAAAATCACGCTGCCACTCTTCCCTGGCATCAGCGTTCTTCGCCAGATGCTCGGTAAGAATCTCCTGGGAATTTATATCCATGGTACGAAATTTATAACAAGAAAACATTTCACCTTTGTATCCCACTCGTCTATGGGCAAAAATTACAGGTCCTGGCGAATCAACATAAATTAGCAGACTGATAATCACTAACAATGGCATAACCACAATCAGTCCCAGAATACTACATATACAATCAAATATACATTTAAAAATGCGATTCTGTATCTGCGCAAGATTATTCTTTATCTTTAACAGCACTGTTTTCTCGTTAAATAGTGTCTCCAGTTCCATACTGCTCACGGGAATACCAAATAAATTAGGCACAAATGTAATATTATCTACATATGGCTGCAGCCGGTACACCATATTCAATAATTCTTCCCGTGAAAGCCCGGGAGCGGCAATCAATGCATTTCTCACCCCAGCCTGCTGTATCGCTTCTTCGGCCTTGGCAAAAGTACCGATAATCGGATAGCGCTGGGAAATTGGAGATTGTTGGGGATAATCTTCAATTAGACCGACTATTTTATAACCTGAACCGTTGTTTTTACTAAAAGCATCTAATAATAATTCTGCTGTTTTTCCAGCACCTATAATAACCGTTGGCACCTGCAAAATTTCAACAAACGTTACCATCTTTTTTAAGAAATACCTTCCAATTGCTAAATAAGAAAAACTAAAAATCCACACAAGCAATATAAAAACCCGGGATATTTCTTTAGCAGAACCACTAAAATATAAGATAACGACAATAAAAAGCATGGCATATATACTGACCTTAAGGAGTCGCTCAGCTTGCTGCCAAAAGTAAAGTTTATTAAGAGATAGCCGGTCAAAATGTAAAAAGAAAATAAATGCCAAAGGAATAATAATATAAATATATACTTCTGGTACGGTAAACTCCTGATAAAATAGCGGCAACAGTTCTGCTCTTACCAAAAAGGCCGTAAATACGGCAGATACAATTGCTAAATAGTCAATAAAAATGAATGAAATTGAAATAATCCATTTTCGAAGTCTGTCCCATGAAAACAATTGTAAAATCACAGGATACTTTGCTGGAAAAGCAGTATATTCACGAATATCTCCCATCACAAATACTCCCTTACAAAATTCGACATGATAAAACAAAAATTAAACAAAAATTAAACAAAATTATATTTGTGAAATAATTCTACATAAAAAAGGCCATTCCTGCCTTCTATCATAAAAAAAATAATTCAAATTTCGGCATATTTATACTATAAACTTTATAAATAAACAATATTATATAAAAAAACACGACAAAATGTTTTATATAATCGTATAAAATCGACAAATTATGACTAGGACATGAGCAAACTATTGGTAAAATTAGTATATTCAGTATCTCACAGCGACAATTGATTTGATGAAATAAGATCTTCTATTATTCGGCATATAAAAACAAGACCTTCCTTAAGGAAGGTTTATTTCTTTTTCATTAATGATAAAATATAGCTCTGGATATTTATCTAAAAGTAGAGTGGCAAGAACTAGACGCGCATGAATAGGGTTCCAAGCTGAAGCTACGGTTGACGTGAAATATTCATATATGCAACCATTAATCCCATAATAAAAAACATAAAACAAGTTTCATTTCGATTTAAAAAGATGTAGTCTGTAAAATTGTAATTTATAAATGACAGCCAGGAAATTATAAACGCAACTAGCAAATAATCGTGCGGCTTCTTTAATTGCATCCGACCATAAGCTATCAGTCCTCCCAGCAGACTGATTATTGATACTAATCCCAGTACCCCGGTTTCGGCAAAAAACATGAGAAAAATATTGTGCGCATAGCCAAAATACTGCATCCCTTCCGAGAAGAATTCCGGACTTTGGGACACAGTCGGATAAATATTGCTGCCAATACCTACCCAGGGTGAAGATAGCCCCATTTTAATCGCCGTATGCAACATGGCCAGCCTGTCTTGTGAGTCACTTACCATAATCCTGGTCATAATATTTGGCATTAAGACCGGTATCAGCAAAATACAAAGAACTGTAACGCCGCTGGCCAGCCAAATTAGCTTTTTATTTTTTTCAAAATAAGCATTCAGCAACAAAAAAATAGGCAAAAAAGCCCAGAGAGCTCTGAGCGCACTACACAGTATACCGACCACAAAAATAAGTAATACCATCTCCCACAATGGCTTTCGCCTTTGTTTTGCCGCTCGCATGAAAGCCCAAATAAAGGGTAATAGCATAATTGCTAAAAACCCAAAATTTTTTACATTATGATGCCCAGTAACATAAACTATATCCCAGTAAAAGTGATGATAATAAATTCCTTCAATAATTGTATTAATTGCCAGTAACGCCACTGGAACTACCATTATTTGCAAAATACTCATTATATGCTTTTTCTTTGTTATTACCAAAGGTATTAGAAATAATGGCACAGCAGGCAGTATAATAAGCTGATACAGATAATTGTAGCTTCTTGCAAAATCGCGCGAAAATAAATTAGTAAACAGCAGCACCCCAAAAAACTGTCCAACCAGAATAACCATTTTTTTATCAACAGAAGGCAGCTTTCTGGTTAAAAACAGATTAGCCAATAACAAGACACTGACAATATAAAATACATTCCTAACCTGAATATAGCCCACACTGACTAATAAACCGGCTAAGCATACAAGATAAAATTGAATTTTACTAATCTTATTTTCAATTTTTGTTATTCCTTCATTACTGCTACTAGTATGCACAAACAGCCTCCGTTATGAACGAGTAAAGATCTCTTTAAATTAATTTTGCTAATTAGCATCAATAAACACTTCTTTAAATTTAGTCATAACTGCCGCAGGGTTGTACCTTTGCGAATAAGCATCACAATCTCTTGGGCAATGCTTGTTATAATTACTTATTATTTTCCCGAGTTGAGCGTAATTGGAATAGTAGATTCCCTTATTTCCTAAGATCTCAATATGGCTACGTTCTTTAATAAAACTCGCATTACAGGTTATGACCGGTTTATTGCATATTGAAAATTCTCCACAGGCTATACCAAAGCTTTCTCCTTGCAACCGGGCATGCAACATTGCATCACAAGTATTAATAAATTTTGTCTTATAAGCTGGCTCGGCTGCCCCTTCCAAAAAAATGATATTATTCATTTTGGTAGTCGTAAACAAAAGTGGACTAAAAAATTGATTTAGCCACTTTTTCTGAAAAAAGCTTTTACTTTCTAAAAAGTTTTCGGTATTCATGAACAAAAAGTAAATATCTTTACGTTTAGTCGCAATTGAATATACCAATCGCTTAACAAAAGCAATATCAAAGGTTTCCAATCCACCATAACGCCCAAATACAATTGCATCTTCTGGAATATTCAATTGCTGGCGTAAATCACCCTCCGCATGCGGCAACTGAACAATGTGGGGCACATATGGCATTTTACCGCCGCTCATCTCTTGACTTAGCCACTCCGATACGTAGGCATACACGTCACCATGCCGATCATAGGACTTGAATACAACATGAATGCAGTTTTTTATTCCTTGCAACAGTACGCCGTCGTTTTCTCCGGCCTTAATAGCATAAAAAATAGCCACCTTTTCATCATTAGCGAATTTCTGCAGCTCCGCTAACGTATCATAATAAATCACTTGGAACCGTTTGTGAAATTTTTCTACCGCCTTGGGGTGATGCGCACTGGTACGTTTAACAGCAATAATGGATTTATTATCCAGAATTTCTTCGTTATAGTGGGCATAATCATACAATGCAACCTCTGTACCGCGTAACGACAATTGATTGGAATGAAATAAGATTTTCATTTTTCTTCCGCCTTCAGATTTGTATATCTATCAGTTTCCAATTGCGCCTGATATCGTTCACTAATGACACGTTTAATATCCTTTGATGGCTGTAAAGTAAAAGAATCAGGTGTTTACCTAGCTACAACGATTTAACATATTTACCGATACAGTAACTGTCATCGAGTTTTCCTTTTCATGACAACGTTAGGTTGAATAATCTTAGTATCTAAGAGAAAAATAGGAAAACCAGCCTATTGTAGCTATAAAATTGGTTCTAAATTTTCTCGTGAATTAAATAATTTTTCTTTTACATAAACAAGCAGTATCGGAATTCCTATACCAACTACAGAGTACAAGATTCCCCACCAGCTTTTCTGTATAATGGGAAAGTTACCCAGCATATAGTACGGTAAACCAAGAAATGCGATTTGTATTAGAGTAACTAATTTGAAAGATAATATATGTAAGGCCATAATTGGTATCGTGTTTTTGCCTACATAGCTCAAAATATAAATAATGCGCCGATTTGAAATGTGCTTGGAAATATAAAAAGTCAAATAAGTTCCTAATATCGTGCCGGTAAGCATAAAAGCGGGGTCAGGGTAAAAGTTTCTTCGCATATCCATTTCGCCGTATTCACGAAGTAATAACAATATTAAAACAGATATTAGTAGTAGCTGTTTACTATTAAAATCAACCTTATGTTCGTACTGACGATACAAATATCCTAAATAAAAAATAAACACTGCAACCATAGACACATTTATTGCTTCGGGTACAAAAACTATACTATTAATAATTCCAAATTTGATTTTTGTAAAAAAGTTGCCGAAACAAAAACATAATAAAGTTAATATTAATTTGCAACCTTCTCCGTAAGTTAACGCTATTTTACTTATTAACCAAAACATGATATTCACAATAAATAAGACCGTTAAAAACCAAAGGGGCGCTAATAGTAATTCAGTTCCATTAAAAAATAAAATTGAAAAAGCATTCTTTAAGTAATCGTTTGCAGAATACAAACCTTGAATGGCATTTGTATTTGGGTTTCCACTGTAAATATTTAAACTAAAAAATATATTATGTAATAACAAAAATACTAATTCAAATTGTAAAAATGGAATATACAATGATTTAATGCGTTTAATTAAAAAATCTAAAAAACTATAAGAATATTTATCTTTATAAAAATATCCCGATATTAAAAAAAATAAGGGCATGTGAAACAGATATATAAATTTACCTATTACCATTCCCGAGTGCCCAATTACTACAAATATGATTCCTAAAGCTTTTGCAATATCAAGATACTCGATTCTATTATTCATTCAATCATATCCTTATTTGACATATTTATTTATTTCCACCTGAGCTAGCATGTCATACTGACGTTTGATTGTTGTCGATACATCATTTGTGCCATACTTTTTCATTAAATAATATTTAATTTCTGTAGTAGCTCGGTACATACTCATTAGAATCGCCAACATTATTCCTTGAAAACCGTCTTTATACCCTTTTCGTTTAACAAATCTATGCCAAAATTCCCGGTAAATTCGTTTAAAAACTTTAATCTTAGAAAATTTATCACTTTTGTCCCATTTATTTTCAGCTTCGATTGTTGTGTAGCGGTTAAGTTTTTCAATAAAATGTTCAACATCAATATAATTGAAGTGGATAAAAGAGCATTCCGGATCAGAAATGTGAAGCACCTTTGCTAAGGGACTGAGTTGGACAAAACAGTGTATTTGATTAGTATAAGTCATATATTGCTGCTTAAAAAACCTCATCTGTTTATCCTCTAAAGCACCCCACCCCGTTTCTTGCATGCAATACCCAAAAAAATAATTGCGGCGTGGGATCGAAACCGCATCGTATTGGTTTTCCCGCGCAATTTTCAATAAGCAATTTCGCAACTGAATTGGTACTAGCTCGTCCGCATCAACCACTAACACCCATTCATTAGAAGCCTGCTGCAAACCAAATTGTCGTGCCGGATCCGCATAGCGCATTCTTTCATAGCTAAATATTTTATTAGTATATTCTTGAGCGATCTCAACAGTCTTATCATCACTAAACATGTCAATGATGATAATTTCATCCGCCCATTTCAAGCATTCAAGACAATTTCTAATATTCTTTTCCTCATTGAGGGTATGGATAATTACTGTAATCGCAGGATTGTTCATATGTAGTTACACCACCGGTTTTAAGAATTCAGACTAGCTTCCCGTATTTCCGCCTAAAAAAGTCTACTAATCCTTTTAGATATGCTTTGCCTAGCATTTTTAAGTTATCATCTTTTTTTATTATTCCCCTCAGAAAATATTTCATAGAAAAAATTAATGTTCGAACGATAAAATAAAGATAAAAATAAAATTTATGGTATAATGCTCCATGGCTCTGCATGAAATATAAATTATTGCGAATGGAATAATAAAACTGAATATAAGAAGTTTTTCTCACTGAAGCAGACGTTTTATGCCAAACGACTCCCCCTGGTATAACAATTAGCGGAATTCCTGCTTGCCGCAATTTACAACAATAATCAACATCTTCAAAATACAAGAAAAATTTTTCATCCATGCGATGTTGTTCAAATAATTTAGCTAAAGCAAACATGCTGCATCCGGAAATCCATTCGGTGCTGCAAGGTTCTGTTACAAATCCATTATCCTTTAAGTGAATATGAGTATGATATGCCTTACCCTTCCACCAATTGATAGCACCACCATCATACCAAATATCGCACCCTGTACCATACTTGTATACTTTGCCGCCAATTAAAGCTAATTCATATTGGCCAACGCTAGCAACTAATTCCTTTAAACTTTCAGGGTGTACCACTGTGTCATTATTAAGCAGCCAAATATACTTTGCCCCATTGTTTACTGCCATGTCAATACCAATATTGTTTCCACCAGCAAAACCTACATTTTCTTTATTACTAATAATGATTACGTCATCATACTTTCTTTCCAATTCCGAAACACTATTATCAGATGATGCATTATCAATAATAACAATTTTAAATAATACATCTTTCATTTTCTTTAATGATTCAATGCATTCAACTGTATCTTGCCAACTATTATAATTTACTAAGATAATATACACCATTTCATTCATAAATGCCCGCCTTTTATAGATGTAATATCTGAGATACTGCTGCGCATACCTCTATCGGCGTAATTTGACGCACACAGAGTTTATCATCCCGGCATTCTTGTCCGGTATTATAACAGGGTGAGCATGGTAAATTCTTGGTCATCGCCGTACAGTTTTTTCGAGGCGCCCATTGAACAGGGGTAGTAGGTCCGTAAATTGCTATTTGTGGTGTATTTGTAGTAGCAGCAAAATGTAATACCGATGTACAACCACAAACAACCAATTCCGCTAACGAGATTAAATAGGTAGTTTCCCTTATATTCATCAAGCCTACCATATTAAGACTACCAGTAAATTTTTCAGCACGTTCACGGTGCTCCTTACCACCAACAATGACAACTACAAATTGATGTAATACAAGAAAGTCAATTAATTCCTGATAATATTCCTCCGGCCAATCTTTTAAATAGGACAATGAATAAGGTGCTAACACAATCATTGATTGCATCGACAAATCAACCTTATTTTTCATCAATAACTGTTTGACATGTTGTTTCTCCTGCTCATGGCATGGTGCCATAATAAGTTGAGTATTTGTGGTATCAATTCCGGCATATCTGGCAACAGCTAACGTATTTTCCACCTCATAAGTATGAGTATTCGGTGTTCCCAACACTTGATCTGTTAAAAATGATTTCTTTTTAGTGCCTCTTCCAATTCGTCGTGGAATACAGGCTAACCAAGCAAACAAACTTGATCGATAATGAAAATCTAAGATCAAAGCCAAATCAGCGCGCCAAATTTTTTTTATAATCGGAAACACACTGTCCCCTTTCTCATAAAGTAGCAACTCATCGACAAAGGGATGTCCTTCCAAAATATCTCTGGCTGCAGGTGATGCCATCATAATTGTACGGCTATCGGGATAGGTCTCTTTAATGGCCCGCAACGTTGGAGTAGCCAGTAATGTATCACCTAAGCTAGCTCTATCCGCTACAAAAATTTTTTTCACACTACAACGTCCCCTTATTATAATTTGATTCACTTATCGTCTTTACCGTTTGCCAGTTTCCTCAATATGGGTCAACGCAGAAAATGCCCGGTCTCCACTGCCTCAACAACCTCACTCACGGCTATATCCATACATTTATGCTCCGGACAAGCGTCTTCAGGAATGGCACAGGGACAGCAGTCTAAATTCCGGAATAGCACTTTGGACTTATCGCTTAGCGGATGCCACCGTTTAGGCGAAGTACAGCCAAATATGGCGACAATGGGGACCTTTGTAGTAGCTGCGATGTGCATGGCTCCGGTATCTACAGTAATAAACAGGTCGGTTTGTTCAAATAACGCTACTAAATCGCGCAGGGTAGTTTTTCCGCAAAAATTTGCAACAGGAACTTTCGTTAGCGATGCTACTTTATCGGCGTATTGTCTGTCTTCAGGGGCTCCAATAATAAAGAAAGCAGCATCATAGCGTTGGGACAAAATATCGACTACCTGGGCGAACCTGTCGCCGGGCCAGGTTTTCAACGCAAACGTTCCCTTTACACATAGTGCGATGCGATGTCTTTTAGCTGGCAAAGTGCTAAACAACGCCTGTGCGTTTGCTAAATTGGCAGCAGTTATCTTTCCGGTAACCGGTTTGGCGTTTCCCTGGCAGCCCGTAAAACCTCTGATAATCGCCTGATAGGTTTCGGCCTGAAGGTTATTAACGATATCATGCTGTACCTTAATCGTATGCGTATATAGCATGGTTATCCAACTAGGTTTGTCATTAAAAACTCTTTCCGGCCCTACCCGTACCGGTATGCCTGCCAGCATGGTAAGCAGAGCGGGCCGTAATTTCCGGTCAAATGAAATACTTACGTCAAATTTTCGTTTTCTCAGCTCTTTGGTGAAGGCCAGCATTGATTTTACGGACTTATGTTTTGCCTTATAGTCGTAGATGATTACCTCATCAAGCAGCGGATTGTCTTGTAGAATATCGGCTACGGCAGGCCGTACCATCATGCTGATTTTCGCCTGAGGATAACATTGTTTCAATAAAGCCACGGCACTTGTGGTTAGCAGTACATCACCAAGGTTGACCAGTGAATGGACAAGTATGTTATTATACTTCTTCATACATTTAACTCTCCCAGGGTATTTTTAACAAAATCGAACAGATTGGTACCATTAAACAAGTACCCGCGCAGCCTGCAAGCAGCGGCGGCCGCAATATCGGAATCCCTGTCGCCAATCAGGAACGATTTTTCCTTGTCCACCGGCCATTCAGCCATGGCCTGCAGGATTAGTCCGGGCTCCGGTTTGCGGCAGGCGCATTTTTGCCGGTATGTTTCCAGTTTGGCGTCTGTATGGTGCGGACAGTAGTAAAAGGCATCTACATGTGCTCCCTGTTTGGCCAGTTCATCATTCATCCAGTGATGTAATGTGTTGACGTCTTCTTCGCTGTAGTAGCCTCGCGCTACACCGCTTTGATTAGTTACTACAAATACCAGATAGCCTTTATCGTTGAAATATTTAACAGTCGCGACTGCCCCTGTCATCCACTTAAAGTCTTCAGGCCGGTAAACATAACCGGTGTCAATATTAAGAACTCCATCTCTGTCAAAAAATACGGCAGCCTGCTCTTTTTTAGCGCAAGTAGCCATTATGCTCCCCCAAATAACGATAGTAGTCGCGTACAGCATCTTCCAATTCCATGAAGCCGCCATCATAGCCAATGTTGTTCAATTTTGTCAGATCCGCTTCAGTAAAGCTCTGGTATTTTCCTTTTAGCCCTTCGGGGAACTCGACATACTCGATATGTCCTTTACCTGCTACATTGATAATGCTTTGGGCCACGGCATTAAAAGTTCTCGCTTTGCCTGTACCGCAGTTAAATACGCCACTCTTGCCTGGATTGTCCCAGAAAAACAAATTTACCTTAACGATATCTTTGACATAAACAAAATCTCTTCTTTGTTCGCCATTGCCGTAGCCGTCTGTTCCTGTAAATAAGCGAAGTACGTCTTCTTTTTGGAGCTGGCGGTGCAGCTGATAAACTATGGACGCCATCCGTCCTTTGTGGTTTTCCTGTGGACCGAATACGTTAAAATACCTAAGTCCCACTACCTGGCTGCCGGCGTCCGGCAACACCTGATTTACATAGCGGTCAAACTGCATTTTCGAAAATGCATACACATTGAGTGCGCCTTCACATTTTTCATTTTCACTGAAACCGTTAAGACCACTCCCGTACACTGAGGCCGAAGAAGCATAAATGAACGGTATTTTGCGGCGCAAGCAAAAATGCAGCAACGTTTTGCTGTATTCATAGTTGGTATTCATCATATAATTTCCGTTATACTCCATGGTATCGGAACAAGCGCCGATATGAAATACAACATCAATTTTGCTATTTTCATAAATACCATCTTTAAGATCTTCAATGAAATCAATTTTATCTGAGTAATCATAAAAATTCAGTGGGACCAGGTTCTTAAACTTATCACTCTTACCTAAGTTGTCAACTAACAGGATATCCTGATGTCCTCTGTCGTTGAGTCCTTTGACAAGGTTGCTGCCGATAAAACCGGCTCCTCCGGTAACAATAATCATCTTACATACATCCTTTCTGTTGCAATTTTAAAAAAAATAAATTTACAGAACTAAGAACTTCTGGCATGCACTAAATACCTCTTCCACAGGGATACTATTTAAGCAGACATGATCATTACAGCGGATATTCCGGCCATCACATGGTGAGCATTGCAAATTCCTTTGGATAACAATAGTATTATTTCTTGGCGCCCAATGCTTTGCGGAAGTCGAACCATAAATGGCGACAATAGGCACCCCGACTGCGGCCGCAATATGTAAAGGCCCACTGCAGTTGCCAACAAACAGGCTGCACCGGCGCAAAACCTCCGCCATCCCGGCAAGGGATGTCCGGCCAACCCAATTGGTCGCATTAACGAAATTTGCCTTTGCGGCATCATTGGCCGCCCCCAAAACAACGACCTTACAGTCACCAGCTGCGGTTAACTTGTCAATCAGCCCCTGATAGTAAGAAATCGGCCAATCCTTATGTTCTGCCGAAGTAAAAGGAGCAATGGCAACCACTTTGCCAGCAGGTGTTATGGATTTAAATAAATTATCAACATTCTCCTGTTCCTGTTGCGTTGCCGGTGAAACATACAGTTTAGTCAGATCACCATTAATCGCAATACCGATACTATTTCTAATAATATTTGCAAAGTTATACGGTTCATATATCGCTTCTTCATTAGGATCTCGGGGGACTGCATGGGTCATGAAAAGTCCTCTTTTATGTTTTAATCCGGCTCTGATAGGGACCATTGCCAGAAATGGCATTACAGCACTGCGATACTTAAAATCTAAACATAGCGCAATATCGTATCGCCAGATTTGGCGAATAACAGGCCAGATGGGTTGTCCTTTTTCATAGGTGACAACATTATCGATAAAAGATAACCCTGCAACGACATCCTTTACTATGGGTCTGACTACAAATGTAATTTTACTATCAGGATACGTATCGTGCAACGATTTTAATATTGGTGTTGAAAGAATTACATCACCAATACCGTTGCAGTTAAAAACAGCAATTTTTTTTAATAACATCTATATCCCCCAACCTCCGGATGACAGTCTTAACAAGACAGCTGCAAAGCATCAAGCAGCTCTTGACGGCTAATGGCATATGTACCAACTTTCCCCACAACTATGCCGGCAGCCAGATTGGCTAAATACGCCGCGTCCGCAGCATCAAGCCCTGCGGCCAATGCAGCAGCCAGCACGGCAATTACCGTGTCACCGGCGCCGGAAACGTCAAACACTTCCTGGGCATGTGTGGGTATATGCACGCAACGTTTTGCGCCAACTAAACTCAATCCTTTTTCTGACCTGGTAACGACAATATTTTTTATCTGATAACGCCGCTTAATCAGCTGGGCAATGCGTTTTACGTCCTCATCGCTGTTAGGAATACCGGTGTTTGCCGCTTCCTGGAGTTCTTTCAGGTTAGGTGTAATGTACGGTACCCCTTTGTATTTTTGCCAATCTGTTCCTTTGGGATCAATCACGATAGGTATGCCCTTTTCATTGCACTGATCAATACTATAGCGGCATAATGCCGGAGTGCATACACCTTTGGCATAATCGGAAATTATGACACTGCCGATATTTTCTGCGGTTAGTGCCTGGCCGATATATTCTTTAAGTTGATCTTCCTGAGCTTGATTTACAGGTGCTGCTTCTTCAAAGTCAAGCCTGATCATTTGCTGATGACCGCCAATTACCCGCAGCTTGGTAGTAGTAGGACCTTCCTTGACAATCAATCCGTCTTGCACAATCCCCCTGTCATCCAGCAGACCGGACAGAATATTTCTGTTGTCGTCCTGACCAACTACGCCTGCCAGAAATGTCCTGCAGCCTAGCCGGGCCAAGTTATGGGCCACATTAGCCGCACCGCCCATTGTTTCTTTTTGACTACGCACCCGGGTGACAGGTACAGGCGCTTCGGGAGAGATTCGCTTCACTTCACCATAATAATATCTGTCAAGCATAACATCACCAACTACCAGCACTGAACAGCCAGTTACATCTTGCTCAATAAACTGCAACAACTGATTAATGTTTCTCGGCATTATAGAGGCACCTCAATCATCTGACAAAAAATATGCCCGATTAAAATATGGGCTTCCTGAATTCTGGCGGTAATACCGGACGAGACCTTAATACATATCTCGCTGTTATCAGCTACGTGGCCGCCGTTCTGACTGGTTTCAACTTGCCAGGCAAAAACGTGATTATAGCCATAGTCATTGCCAACGGCTGTCAAAATGGAGCTGTCGGTAGTAAGGACAATATCATTTATCGACATTATTTATTACTCCTTTTCTCCGGCAACACATATTTGCCTGGTAATTGTCTAACTAAATTTGTAATTTGTTGAATAGTATGCTGATAAACAGTGTCCACATCAATTTCCCACATACATTCATGCTGGGTGGGGCATTTATGTTTGCCGCAGGGATGACAGTCCAGTGAGGTTCTGATGACAACGCTGGTGTCATTGTAAGGGTAAAAACCGGGAACAGGTGAGGGCCCGAACATGGATACCAGCGGCACATGCATTGCCACCGCCACATGCATCGGTCCCGAATCATTCGTTACCAGCGCTGTACATTTTTTTAGTAAAGCGGCCAGTTCAAGGAGCGTCATACTACCGGTAAAAACTTTTAATAACGGATGATTTTTATTTTTCATCAATGAAATCGTCAGCTGTACCATATCTATATCCATCGGCCCGCCAAAAAAGGCAATACCGTAACCATCATCCAAAAACCGGTCCGCCAGTTGGGCAAAATACTCGTGCCGCCAGCGTTTTGTCGGCCAACTGGCGCCGACATTCAGACCGACAACTTTAAGCAGTTTATCCGTATTGGCCTGTCGAAATGATTCAGTCCAAATTTTTTCTGCCGTTTGTTCGGCTTGGTCATCAAGCCACATTTCAATACCACGGTCATCAATTTTAGTAATGCCCAGAGTTTCGCGCAGAACGTCAAAATGGGCATGTACCTGATGTTTAATAGCTTTGCGATTTTCTATCGTTTGGTCAAATAACCACTTCAGTCCAAATGTAGCATAGCCAACAATTTTGCCCGCACCACTAAATGCCGCAATAAACGAAGCGCGTTCATTGGAATGCAAGTTAATTACCAGGTCAAAATGCCGGTCCCTAATCTGTCTAACAAAACTCAAATAATTCATGAAAGTATTATGATAGCCTTTTTTGTCAATTGTAATTAATTCATCTATATTTTTATTGTATTTTACTAAATCCTGCAATTTAGCGTCAGCCAGCAGTGAAATATGGGCGTCAGGATAATTGGCGCGCAATGTACGCAGCACAGGCGTTACGAGAAGCAAGTCACCAATATGCATTAAATTTATGACCAGTATCTTTTTGTAATTTCCAATCACTTTCTTTGACACAAATTTACCAACCTTTCCACAAAGGACCGTGGTGAAAAGTCCAGATAGGCTCTGAGCAATTCCTGGCGGTACTGTTTTTCCATGCTGGGAAATGTATTTATAAATTTTGTTAAAGACTGGTGTAAATCACCGGGTTTATTGCCGGAGAACGAACAGCCTATTTTATATTCCCGCAACACTTCCGGATTAATTTCATCACTAACAACAACCGGTTTTTGATAGCCAATTGCCGTAAACAGCATACCGGCCCAGTGATAGCGATACCGCGGCGCGGCATATGGCATTAGCAATGCGTCTACTGAAGCAATTGCAGACTGCCATTCCTTGCCGAACAAGCCCCGGTGCAAAAACTCGATATTGGGATACTGACCGTACTGAGCAATAATTCGCTCAAAATCAGCCGTATCTTCCGGTCTCATCGTGGCGCCCTGTACTAAAAGCTTTACCGGATAGGTATATTCCTGGGCCAAATAGGCATCCAGAAATTTATCTAATTTTTTTTCCCGCCGGTATTGGCCAAAAAAACCCAGACGAAGTGGACGCTGTTCATCAGTCAATTGCTGTCCGCCTGTAAGGAGCAGATCAATGTCGCGGGGAATATAAGCAGGCGGACGAATGCAGGACATATTGGCAAAGGTACGCCCTAATATATCGTTGCCAAATGTTAATACAGCCGCTTTGATATTTGTGAAAGAATGCAATCGCTCAACCTCCCGGAAAAAACGCGGTGCTTCACCGGGATTAACACCATGTATAACGAAAATGACCGGGACAGGTGAATTTCTCAGTATATTTCGGTTAAGAGCACGCAAATAACGGTACGTAGAAGTAGGAACAATAATAG
>JAEYSJ010000309.1 GCA_023434855.1 Bacillota bacterium
TACCAGCACTGTCGCCACTTTGACTGGCTGCACTTGCAGCCGGCGTTGCCGTTGTTGAAGAAGTGCTGCTTAAATCTAAAACAGCAGCTGCCCCTATGCTCGTACTGGTGCTATTGCTTTGACTTTGCTGCTGATTTTGTTGGACTACCTGACTTGGGTACAATGAATTGAGATTGTTGCTGATTGATGTAATACTCACGCAAATCACCTCTCTTTTAATTAACTTCTTACAGTCAACATGCATACAGAGTTTTAATATGGAACCGTCTCTTTACTTTGTGCTGCATTATTCTGTTAGCATAGTATGTATCGAAACAAAATCTTTGAAGTTTCTTTGAATTCTAAATAAATTTCTTATAACAGGCACGAGAAAATTTTCGGCGGGCAGGGCATGACTGGGTTGGCAAAAATTTTGGCGAGACGCGGGGACGGTTCTATCGTCTTACTATTGTAACGCTGTTCGTTAAAATTAGGGGTGGAGAAAACCTTTTTTAAAACAGGGAGAGGATATAGAAATCATTTTGTCGAAATGGATTACTAGAATCCTCAGATGGATATTCAACGCCAGGCAGGCGTAAAGAATGGAGTGGTTCTGCCGTGTTTCTCAATCATATTGGTTCAACCTTTGCGTGCTTTGTTGTATCATCAGTAATTGTTATGCTGACCATAGTAGTCTTTGCCAAAGTAACCCGCTACAACGACTGGGAAGAAGTCAAGAAAGGCAATGTGGCCGCCGGCATAGTTCTGGCCGGCAATATCTTCGCCATCGGCAATGTCATGCGGTTTGCCATCCTGTCAAACAACACCCCCCTGGAGACTTTCGCGTGGGGTATCGTCGGACTGATTCTGCTCCTCCTGGTCCACTTTATTTTCGAAAAACTGGCACCCCATCTGGATGTCGACGAAGAGATTCATTCTGACAACAGATCTGTTGCTCTCATTATGATGGCGTTGTCTATCGCCTTCAGTTTTGTGATCGGCGCCAGTATATCCTGACCTGGTCGCGGGTATAACAACCTTTTTTCAGGCACAGACGGCACTATTATTTTGAAAAAGGGGAGAAAGGTCTATGAGTTTATTTAGTTCCAATCAGTTAAGAGCAGTTATCGAGTGGAAAGATCCGTTGCCGGACGATCTGATTTATAAATGGACGGACAGAGGCGATGAAATAAAAAACGCGTCAAAATTGCTTATCAATCCGGGGCAGGCAGCAATATTCGTTTACGAGGGCAAAGTTCAGGCCGTGCATCTCGAGCCCGGCTTACACGAGCTCAAGACTGCCAACATCCCTTTTATCACCACAATCATAAAATTTATGCAGGCCTTTGAGAGCGAGCATAAGGTAGGCATTTATTTTTTCAGGATTACCGAAATCCTCAACCAGAAATGGGGTACTAAATCTCCCATCAAGTACCTGGATCCGGTCTATCATTTTCCGGTAGGTTTACGCGCCTACGGCAACTTTTCCTTTAAGTTTGCCAAACCGAGCGAATTCTTTATCAATATTGCTGGTGTACGGAACATTATGCGGGTTTCCGATATCACCACTGTTCTCAACGACAAGATTCAGCAGCCACTGACAGACCTGATGGCTGAATCCAATTTTTCTTATATCGAAGTAGACAAGAACCGGGAGGAATTGGCCGCACAGCTGGTTGAAAAGCTCAAAGTTGTATTCGAGGATCTTGGGTTTACCATGACCGATTTTCGGATAGAGAATACTGATTTCGACGATGAAACTACCGCCCGGATCGGGAAGATTGCCGATGCGGTTGTCGACGCAGAAGCCGCCAAGTCTGTCGGCCTCAGCTATGCCCAGATGCAGCAGGTTCAGGCTTTGCGGGATGCGGCGAAAAACGAGGGCGCCGCCGGGGCGGCGGTTGGACTGGGAGCCGGTCTCACCCTCGGGCAGACCATGGCTGCCGGAATGGCGCAAGTGTTTAATCAAAATCAGAACCAGGCTCAGGCTGCTGCCGACCCCGTCGAGGTTCTTGCCAAACTGAAAAAGATGCTTGACAGCAATCTAATCACTCAGACGGAATATGACGCCAAGAAAGCCGAAATCTTGAGCAAACTGTAAGGAGCCGCTATGAACTGTAAAAGATTGGCCGCATTTTTCTCCATACAGTTAATATGTTTGTGCCAGTACTCCCTAGCGCTGGCGCGGGCCGGTGGGGGACATTCTTCGCGTTCCTCCTCATCATCCGGCGGTCATTCGTTATCCAGCGGACCTTCTTCATGGGGTGGCAGCTCAAGCCATTCGTCAGGTTATTTTTTCGCTGGGACGCATTCGTCATCAGCCGATTCTGGCGGGTGGTTTGTCTTTTTGATCATTGCAATTGTGATCGTAATCGCCATTATCCTCCTGGTCATATGGTCCCGGCGCAATAATACCGGGTTGAGTGAGGCAGGAGGGATCAGCCGGGGCGTGGCCCCCGATGTTCACTTCGCGCCTGATCTGGCGGCGAAAATTGACCAGCTGAAAGTCAGGGATCCGGGTTTTAATGAGCAGATATTCCAGGACAAGATCTCAACGATTTTTTTTGTCATCGAGAATGCCTGGGCCGGGCGTGACATGAATCCGGCGCGGTTGTACCTGTCAGATTCCGTTTATTCCCGCTTTCACCTGCAGCTCGAAGAATATGTGCGCAATCACACCTTTAACAGGCTGGATGAACTGTCGCTGGACAAAGCCGAAATACTGGATATCCGGTCAGATGAGAATTATGATACCATCAATATTTGGATCACGGCGACGGCGAAGGATTATGTAGTCGACGAAAATGGTAAGGTTGTTTCCGGATCGCCGGCATTAGCGACCTGGGATGAGCAGTGGTCATTAACCCGGTCGGTGAAGGCCATTACCCGGATCAAAGACGGCGTGAGTGTTGTGAAATGCCCGAACTGCGGTGCACCTCTCGAGATTAACGCCGCCGGGGAATGTGTCTATTGCCATGCGGTAGTTAATAAATACGATTTCGACTGGGTCCTTACCGAGATAGAGCAGCTAAATATTCCTTGATAGGATGAGGAATTTCTTCTATGGCTTACCAGGAAACCGGGCTTTTTTGTTGAAAGGATCGATGTTAACGGCAAAAGCCCCTACACTATTTGGTGCAGGGGCAACAGAGGGATTCAATACAGAGGTAATGGTTTGCGGCAGTAAGTACCTCTTACTTTTTATTATATTCTGCTTAGCGCGAAAATGTTATAAATGTAGTAATGAAAAAACCATCGTTGCAAAACGATGGTTTTTAAGTATGATGTTTAAATTGTGCAACTGGATTCTTCCCCGATACAGCAAAAGAGAAGAAGAATAATTATTATGAAAATAATAAAGAAACCACCACCACCACGTCCACATCCACCGAAACCCATATAAAATACCTCCTTTTTATAATCTAGTTTAACTATAGGGTTATTGTATAGTATGCTGGTATAGGTAATTTTGTGAGTCGAAGCCCAGTAATTTATAGTAAGGAGAAAGAGGCGGGGATGGTGGTGCTGCTAAGGCACCTAAATTGCTCCCTGGTAGCGCACTTCAGGACATGTGTGGAAATGTTTCTAAAATGCGGACTTACATTCTCGCTAAAAGTGTTTTTCGACCGGAAATACAAGTCTTAGGATGCAATATATATAGTGTAAAGTATTGGAGGTATTTGAAAAATTTTATCGAATATATGTAAATGACGTACATAAAAGGAGTTATCTGAATGGAGAGTATTTTAAATTTCAGTATATTAGATAATTTGTTTGAAGGGGTTTATATCATAGATAAAGATAAAAATATAGTATACTGGAATAAAAGCGCTGAAAATATAACTGGTTATTCCAGCACTGATATTGTGGGGAAACAATACTGTTGCAATGTTCTAATGCATATTGATGCTGATGGCAATACTCTTTGCACTGATGCCTGTCCTCTTGCCGAGACGCTAATAGATGGTAAGCTTCGTGAAGCGTCTGTTTTCCTTCTTCATAAAGATGGATATAGAATTCCTGTTTCCTTAAGAGTGGCTCCTTTGCTAGACAAAAACAGCAATATTAGAGGAGCTGTGGAAATTTTTAAAGATAACTCTGCTTGTGAACAATGCTCCAGGGAAATCCAGGAACTATCTAATTTAGTAATTTTGGATACTCTCACCGGACTAAGGAATAGAAGGTTTGCCGAAAATTTTTTCAAGACGCAACTATGCCAGCTGCAAAACGGTGGTTCTCCATTTGGAGTGCTGTTTTTTGATATAGACCATTTTAAACAAGTTAATGATGAGTATGGTCATGATGTCGGTGATAAAGTGCTGCAAAATCTTAGCAATACTTTATTGCGCGGTCTTAGAGTTTCTGATGTGTTAATTCGATGGGGCGGCGAAGAAATAATCGCTATTCTTTTTGGAGATTTTACCGAAGAAAAGCTGGAGAAGGTTGCTAACAAACTACGTATTTTGGTCGAAAAATCATGTGTTCATACTTCTAATGGCTTATTATCTGTTACTGTTTCAATAGGTGGCACATTAGCTCTGGCCAGCGATTCAACGGACAGTATAATTAAACGTGTGGACAAGCTAATGTATCAAAGCAAGGCGAATGGACGAAATTGCGTGACAATTGGCTGAATCCTAACTTTTACTGTTGTAAAAAATCATATCGGTGCTGACCAAGTTCCGTTACCAGGTTAGGGTTATTTGGCAATGCCGCCGGCATTGTTTTTTATTGTCAGACTATCAGGGGGTCATTTCTGATGCCTATGGGGTAGTGCCGGTAGATATGGCACCGGCATTGGTTACAATAAACACATCCAATATATCCTTAAGGTCTTTCGCTAAACCCAGATGATGACGTATACCCACGTCGTTCAAGGCTATTACGAGAGCAGCCTGAAAAGAAGGTGTTAATACCACAGCCCGAGTGGGAGACATTATTGTATCTAAGTTTGTATACAAAAAAACTTCGAGTGTATCGACAACATCCGGGCGTTCTGAAGGAGTGTGTCGAAAAAATAATACACTATCCACATATCCACCTCCCACAATTGATGATATCTAATTATATGATGTAATCAAATTTATGCGGCAATAACTGTTATTATCATTATGGATTATATGCTGAGCCTGTAGACTGCCATATGGCAAACGCAAAAAAAATACAACAAAACAAGGATAAAAATAACTGGCATGTCTCAAATGGAGCCTGCTTTATTATGGAAAAATTTTCACACAACTGCTGTATTTACTTATTTTGTGGTATACTATCTTTGAGTGCACATGTGCATATTTGAAAGAAAAATTTTTCATGGGGGCGTAGCTCAGTTGGGAGAGCGCTTGGTTCGCATTCAAGAGGTCATGGGTTCGAATCCCACCGTCTCCACCAGGAAATTCAAGCCTTTGCGGGTTCGCGGAGGCTTATATTATTTAAATTGCGCTCAGTCGTTAAAATCGCCGCAGGTTTACGGGATCTCCGCATAGCCACTATAATAGTGTGGGTTTCACTCCTTGACAGTTAATGAGCACTCATATTTCTCTATAATAGTCGCGAACTACTATTAAGAACAATTATTTTGCAGGAGACAATAGAACCGTCCCTGCGTCTGGAAGTTTATTAAAGAAAAACCGTAACACTACAATGCACCTTTACATAGAATACAACAAATAGGGAAAGGAGGATGTTACGACATGCATCCGTATAAACGTCGTATGCCTAAATGCTGTAAGAAAAGGTGTGTTGGAGAATTTCCCGAAACATATAAGATGTACGAAAATTGTTGTTATGATATGGTAAAAGTGTGTTCGTGGTGTGGTCATGAATATGATCATCATCGTTACCATGTCTGTCCGCGTTGCGGTACTTACATGACGGATGGTTATATGATGTACGATCACCATCTGTACAGTGATCCTATGTATGGTCATATGATGTACGATCACCATATGCACGGTGGTCCCATGTACGATCACCATATGCATGGTGGTCCCATGTACGATCACCATATGCACAGTGGTTCTATGTGCGGTGGACCTATGCACAGTCAACATACGTATGGTGAACCTAAGGCCGGTAAAGATAAGTGTAGTAAGTTCGACGATGGTAAGCATTATAATCCTAAAAGCGATGATCCTATGTCCGGCGATTCTGATATGTGATATTATTAATCCTTAAAACCCGCTTAATCGCGGGTTTTACATATTGGCATCCTTTTTTTCGGAAAATCGGGCTTCTTTACTTTAGGGATTGATATAAAAGCCCCTACACCTCATTGGCATAGGGGGCAGTAAGAGGGATTTTATGACAGGTGGTCATGGTCAGCGGCAACTGATTTCCTCTTGCTTTTATCATATGTCATGCCTTCGTAAATAATGATAGACGTAATGAAAAAACCATCGTTGCAACAACGATGGTTTTCAGCAAGTATTTAGCTACAACTTGATTCTTCGCCTATACAGAAAAACAGCAGGATAATTATGATGAAAATAATAAAAAACCCGCCACCATTACGACCACAACCACCAAATCCGCCGAAACCCATTTAATATTCCTCCTCTACTAATATGTAGTTTAACTCCATGATCCGTGTATAGTATGTTGGTGCAGGCAATTTTGTGAATGATATGGAGTAAGAAAAAAATAGGGGAGAGGCACGACAGCAATTTCGTAATGGTTAAGACTAAAATCCATTATAAGAAAACAAAAGGACAGAGATGATGGTTAAGAATTACATTTCAAAACAACATCCCTGTCCATTCTTTATTAAATTAATATAAAATAGAAAATTTTACAAGGAATTTTTTGCCTTTTGTTGAAGTAATATTAAATATAACAGCTATAACATAACGATAATGAAACCTGTTTATATTTTTATAGTTATTAATATTGTTTTTGTTTAAAGAAGATTGTGGAAATGTCATTCAAACTTAATTTTTTTGCTTATATTTGGTTTTGCTGCCGGTATATTGGTTGCAATACCCGGATTATACAAATATTTATATTAATGACAACAAAAAAGAGACATTGGAATATCGGAAGATAAAAAACAAGGGAATTCTTGTATGACTGCTGTTGATAAATAAGCCGCCCGGAAGCGGTGAGAGGAGAGATATAAATGATTAACAAGGAAACTAATGATCAAATCAAAGAGTGCCCTGTATTTGGAGGTGAAAAGAAAGTATGTGTTACTGCCCATATTATATACGACCAGGACAACAACCCTTTCTATGTTCATTGTACTAATAATTGCTTAGAAGCAAAACCGTCTGCGTATTGCGTGGAGTGTTATTATAACTTATAGATATGAAATACTATGGGTTGCCAATGGTTGAATAGGGATAGCATAGAAGAGGACACTGGTTAACTGCCAGTGTCCTTTAACTATTACTGTCTAATAACGACGAGGCATGTCTTATATCTGAATTATTTCCCCAGCAAAGGTTTTACAATAAAATTCCATAATATTTCATATTTTAGGTAAAATAATCCATAAACTTCTGTTTTTAGCATAATTTTTGTGCCAAAAAACTAAGGTTGTACAAGTAATGGACACGCCCCGAGAAGCTATTCAGGCAGGTGTTTGAGGCCCCTAGAGAAAAGAGGCAAACTATGGCGCTGAAACGTTGCGCTACAAAATGCCCAGAAACCAAGTTTTAATCTTGGTTTCTGTCATAACGCATAATAACAAATTATCTGGTTTTAATAGCGAATCAACAAGGATTGTTTAATTTATTGGCGAATTTAATCTGGAAGAAGTTGCAATAAGTGGAAAAATAGTATGGAGGTGCCAGTATGGAAAAAGGGATTGCCTGTATCACCAGCATGGCGTACCAGGTGTCTGCCCAGGCAGCGAAATACAGTCAGTCACATAGCGGTGGAAACTTTGAA
Source organism: Bacillota bacterium (assembly GCA_023434855.1). The sequence goes on from JAEYSJ010000309.1 coordinate 7,867, forward strand.
GTATCGGACTCTAGCAAAAGGAGGACCAAAAACGGATGGAGATAGTGTATAGCAACAGGGCAGTAAAAGTAATTGGACTAATTGGTTTAATGCTGACTGCAATTTTGCTTATATCATCAGTAACAGTTAAAATTGCTTTTGCCACCTCTGCCGGTGAATGGTTTGCAAAAGGGGCAAATTACCATAATAATAAGGAATATGACAATGCTGTTGCTGCGTATACGCAAGCTATTTTAATTGATCCTAATTACATAAATGCCTATAATAACCGCGGCCTTATCTATTCTTCTAAAGGTATGTATGACAGGGCAATCGCAGATTTTAACAAAGCCCTGGAAATCGATCCGAAACATATCAGCTCATATAATAACCGTGCCCTTGCTTATGATAATAAAGGGATGTATGATTCTGCGCTGCAGGATTTGAATAAGGCTTTGTCACTGAATCCGGATTTCCTGGCAACTTATGATAACCGTGCGACAGTATACATTCACAAGGGAATGTTTGACCAGGCAATAGCGGATTGCAATAAAGCAATAAAACTGGATCCCAAGGTCGCCAATGTGTATGTTGTCCTTGGTGACGCTTATCGATGTAAAGGTTTATATAATCAGGCCTTGGCGGAATACAACAAAGCACTGACCCTTGATCCGAAATCTGCTGAGGCATATGCCGGCCGTGGTAATGTGTATGCCCAGGCCGGTATGAATGAGCAGGCGACAATGGATTATAACAAAGCAAAATCACTTGATCCAAATGCTCTAAGTCAAATAAATTTAGATCAAAAGAAAAACACCATTGGTGCAGCTAAGAAAAATTCGGATTTGACCAATGATGATTTTGTAATAGCAGGTATAAGTCTGGCAATGAATCAACAAAGTATTATTGAAATATTAGGGACAGGATATACTACGGGACACTTTACAATGGGCTATTTTTCCGGAGGGAGAAATGTAAAATTTACAAAATATATCTATCCTGGAATAACGGTGATTGTGGGGGATGCAAAGGGCTTTGTTGCCGACATAGAAGTAACAGATGCGAAATATGGTACTGCCCGTGGGATTACGATTGGAGAACCAATATCGAAAGTTAAAGAACTATATGGCGAAGAAGATATACATTCGCCATCCAAGCTTGGTTATCAGCAATTTGAATATAGAATGAAAAGAGGAGGTCCGCAGGCACTGGATTTCAGTGTTGATCTGGCGACCAATAAGATAACGAGAATTTCAATTAATATTTGGGGTGATTGAAAAGCGGCTTTGGCAGGTCGTAAAAAAATATCGTGAATGAGACAATGGGACGGCAGGCTGTGTAAAGAATAATTTTTCAATTGGATTCCCGTGCTTTCGTATATAATAGTATGCAAGATAGCAGAACCGTCCCCTTGTCTTCGTTGGCGATAGTTAGTAATTGGAGCGGCTAAAATTATAGAAAATGACAAGCGCCGGTGGCTCAGGTAGCACCGGCTGATCCTGTTGGTTCCGTAGATTCAGTTGGTCCTTTGCTTTCGGTGGTTTCTTTCGGCACGGGAGGCCGGTCACAAAAGCAACAATCACAATCAGATGTTGGGGTAGTACTGAATTGCGGTATTGAGGTGCTGCTGGAAGAGCTGGATGTTGAGCTACTGGTGGAAGACGTAGTTGTTGAACGTTCGGTGCGATGCTTGTGTTTGCTGCGTCGGCGACTATGTGTATGGCGACGATGAGCTTTTGCGGATTTTTTTGACTCAGTTATTACACCGCAAGTCGGATCTTTCGAGTTTTCCATTAACGTATACTCCTTTCATATAGAGTGAAATCCGAGTTACATAATATATTATGCAAATGGATTGGAAACAGTGACTTTTTTGCGTGGGGGAGAAGCCGGGAAGAGAAAGTCAAGAGTTACCAGGGTATTAAGAGTGAGACGATAGAACCGTCCCCGTGTCTTGTTTTGTCCCGCTAAAGACCTCCATACTGCCAGCATGGAGGTCTTAGAAAAGAGGATTCGAAATATGGCGTTTAGATTTTAGAGCGGTAGGTTTATTATCTTGCTTTTTATCATATTCTGCTTACTCGAAAATGTTGAATAAAAAAAACCATCGCTGAAAAAAACGATGGTTTTTTAGGACGGGTTAGATTGTGCCCGAACAGCTAGAGTCTTCGCCGATAAAGGCAAATAAGATGATAATTATTATTAAAATCCAGATAAACCCAAATCCACCACGACCGCAGCCGCCTCCAAAACCCATATTAAATTCCTCCTTATAAAGATAATAAAAAATTTTCGGGTCATTGTATCGTATGCGGATTAGGGCAATTTTGCTAATATAATAGAGGCCATAACTTTTTAACCATATTTTTGGGAAACATAAGACCATTTGCCAGGCGGCTATTTCCATACACGTCTCATATTAAATGCTTCCTGCATATAGCCATACACTGTCGCGAATACCAAAATTAGCTGATAAAACAGGATATAGCCGATCAAACCTGATGCGTTCTTCTTGTACTCCAAATTGAGCTTTTCGCATACCTGGTGCTGGTTGACATACAATAGGGCATATATTACAAGGGTTATCGGCAGCACGAGCAATGTATTAGGTCCCACAACCCAATAAAAACCAAAGCAGCTGAGTATAAGACCTGGGAGCCAAAATAAGGCATATGAAATATCAAGATAGGGGAGGAGCAGGTCCAGACTTGTAAAAAATTTTGGCATTGAATTGCGCAGCGTCCATGGCTTCACTTGTTTGAGCGCCTCAATCATACCGCGTGCCCAGCGGCTGCGTTGACGGGCAAATTGGCGCAAGCTCTGGGGAACCTCGGTAAACGCAATTGCGGATGGTTCAAAGCAGACCCGTCGGTTGTTTTCGAATAATTTCCAGGTCAGGACAATATCTTCTCCGATAGAGTCAGGCCAGCCATTTGCTTCCCGAACCGCTTTCGTGCGAAACAGGCTGAATGCTCCTTGGGCCACCAGCGTTGAACGATACAGGCTTTGCATTCTTTTTATGGAAGAGATGCTTAAAAAATACTCCCATACCTGAAGCTTTGCCAGGAATGATGCTGTACGGTTATCTACAAGCAGTGAACCGGCTACAGCACTAACATCCGCGGGAGAGCTCTGAAATCTTGATACAAGATGGCGTACTGCCGATGAATGCAACATGGTGTCAGCATCGAGAGTAATTATAAGGCCTGTTCTTACCTGCGGCAAGCCCGCATTCAAAGCATGATGTTTACCCTTTTTTTCTTCTTTCAAAAGCGTAATATTTAGTTCCAATCCTTCCGCTGCCTTACGTGCCAGCGTGAGGGTATTGTCCTTCGAGCCGTTGTCGATGAGAATAATTCTAAGATTTCCCGCATAGTCCTGCTGTTTAATATGCTTAAGGGTATTTACAATACTTTTTTCCTCGTTCAATGCAGCAATAAGAATGGTAACCGGTTCGGTAGGATTGTCTTCAACAAAAGGAGCTTGCCGGTCCTGAAGAAGACTTAGGACGGTAAATGCACTTAAATAACCGGGAATTAAAGCAATTCCGGCAATTACTATCAAAGATGCCATTATGCCAATCATGCTTTCCAGACGGTCAATCCATGGAATAGACAGCCATATGGAGAGCAAAGTCCACACCACTGCTCCTGCCTGACTGATCCAAAATTTGTTGGTAGAGGATATGGAACCTCCAATAGTGCTGGGGGCAATTGTTGTACCGGCTTGTTGATAAGTTTGCATCTTAAACCTCCTAATCATAGTTTTCCGGTTTTCATTTACCGGAGAAAAACTTTCCTATTGGGCTATCTACCCCTTATGCTGGCCGCAAAATTGTATCAGCGCTTAAGCAATTTAGTTTCTTTTGGAGTGTCCGATATTTTATAAACAGGGCCAATACATTGTTTATTCTCTAATAAAAATGTGACAAAATTATGACAAAATGATAAAATATACCATTTATGCCAAAAAATATAGAATTTAACATATTTCACAACGGTGCAATCAATAATTGTTACCGTCTAAAGGCAGTTGGTGAGCTTTTGCAATGTACGCAGGGACAATCTTTAACCCTATTGCCGGAAGCAAATTATGGGTAATTTTCTGAATAAAGTAAAATATATCTGTAAAGTCATAATTTTGTCATATATTTAAAGTATAATTTTGATATTAGTCGAATGAAGCATAAAATTTAGCAGGACGGATTCGCGGATACCAGAAAAATATGACTGATAAAGGAGTTATACTAAAATGAAGGCGACAGGTATAGTGCGTAAACTCGATGAGCTTGGAAGAGTAGTTATCCCCGTGAAATTACGTCGTACGCTGGGAATTGAGGATAATACAGCGCTGGAAATCCATATTGATAATGATCTGATAATATTGCAAAAATATAAACCATCTTCAGTCTGCATATTTTGTGGCTGTGTAGATGAAGTTATTAAATTCAGAGGCAAAAACGTTTGTAAAGAATGCCTTGCAACTATTAGTGAAAGAGCAGTCTGATTAACCGCGTCCACAAAATAGGGGGATGGGTACAGTATCTGCATGCCTTCTTGAATTTCGTTAAAAAGTTACTCATGTTAGAAAAACGTGGGTAATTTTTTTATTTTTTACCCACGTTATCTTTACATAAGTAAAAGTTACCCGGACTAAACGCAAGGACAGGGATTATATTTCTTAAATGAGTGAAATACTACATTTAGTAATCTTTGCCTGGAGGAATCTATATGACTGACCCAAAACGGGTAACCGGAAATCAAGAAGCCGATATGGAAAAAGAAGATAGTTATTATTACGCGATAGCTGCGGAGCTGGACGATGTCTTTGCAAGAGAAATAAGAGAAATGAATGAAGGTAAAGAAATGAATTTCAGCAGTTACATGAAAAAGTTCCGCCGAAATTAATTCACAAGAAACGGGGCGGCTTGATCGTCCCAAATAAGACGAGGGGACGGTTCGCTTGTCTTATAGATGCGACTTATCTTCTCCTGATGGCCTTTGCCTTCGGGAGTATTTTTTATGGAATTGACAATAACGGTGGACATCATCGAGCGGATACGGTCGATTTACAATTTCAAAACAGCGGAATAATTGATAATTGCGGGCCATGTCAGGGCAGCTTTATCTGGGGTATAGGAGAACTCAGTTTTACCGACAGTTGTCTCCTTTCGCCGTTATTAAACTGCTAGTTGGAGTAAATGTGGGATGCAATGGTACGAGACGACAGAACCGTCCCCTAGTCTTTTTATTATTAATTGCAGGATTTTTATTTATTTTGGGAAATATACACTTTTAGGTGCCTGGCATAAGCCGCAAGGGCAAATTCCACTGGATAGGGAGAGGCGGATTATGAAAACTGTATTAAAATGGAGAGAAAAATTTCTACTTGTAGTATTTCTGATTAGTATCTTGCTGATGACTGGACAGGCATTGGCTGCTGAAACCGGCGACAACAGTGGCATCGTCCATTTGCAAATACTAACTGTCAATGATTTTCACGGCGCGTTAGCGGAGAACGGAAAGAATCCCGGTGCCGCCAAACTGGTGGAATATCTAAAAGAAGCGAAAGCCCAAAACCCTGATGGTGTGTTGCTTGTAAGCGCCGGTGATATGTTTCAGGGAAGTCCGGATTCTAATCTTTTGTACGGAAAAACCGTAGTCAGTATAATGAATTACGCTAAATTTGATGTCATGACCCTTGGCAACCACGAGTTTGACTGGGGAATAGGCATATTAAAAGAGCGTATCTCCCAGGCGAATTTTCCGTTTGTCTGTGCCAATGTAATTGATAATAGTACCGGCGCCCTCGTTGATTTTATTAAGCCATATACTTTGCTGGAGCGCGGCGGGGTGAAAATTGGTGTTATTGGCATTGCCACTCCGGAGACGGCTTACAAAACCAACCCCAAAGTTGTCGCCAACTACACTTTTAAAGACCCGGTTAAAGCTGTAAATGATCTTGTACCTAAAATAAAACAGCAGGGTGCTGAGATAATTGTGGTGCTTTCCCATCTTCCAAGCTGGATGGATGAGAAAGGCAATATCAGTGGCGATGCCGCTGCTCTGGCAATGCAGGCAAGGGGTATTAATGCCATTGTTTCCGGGCATTCGCACCAGACGGTTTTTGGTACAGTAAACGGAATACCGGTGGTACAAGCCTATTATAATGGCCGGGCTGTCGGTGAAATTGATCTCTTCTATAATAAAAGCAGCCATAAAGTAGAGACATCTACTGTCACTGTTACTGCTCTTCCTTTTGCGGATTTGCAGGGCGATCCCGCAGTTCAGGGAATGTTGGATCAAGCCCAGGCGGAAATTGCGCCTGTTAAAAATACTGTAGTAGGGCAAACCGTGAACGCCCTTTCCCATGACCGCAATGAACCTGTCGAGACGCTGCTCGGTCAATGGGTAACAGATACGATGCGGCAAACGGCCGATGCCGATATTGCTTTTCAAAATACCGGCGGCCTGCGTACAGGAATTCCTGCCGGAACCATTACAATGGGAAACCTCTACGAAGTAATGCCTTTTGATAACACGTTGTTCACCGTAGAAATGACAGGTAAGCAGGTCATGCAGGTCCTGGAGCACGGAATTATGAACCGGGAAATTGGCATGATCCAGTATTCTGGAATAAAAGTGTCCTATAGCACCACCGGACCACAGGGAGGGCAGATAATCGCCGTCACTATGTCCGATGGCACGCCGCTTAGACTTGATAAGACTTACCTGGTTGTTACTAATGACTTTATGGCAGCAGGCGGTGACGGGTTTACAATATTTCAGGCAGGGAAAAATTTGCGTGATACCAATATTCCCGTAAGAGATATACTGGCTGACACCATTCGAAAACAAAAGATTATTGACTTTGTTGGCGATGACCGCTGGACGGTTAATCCGGTTTCCGAAGAGCGTCAGCCGGATGCGGCCTAGTACAAAAAGAAATAATGAAAACAATCTGCTGCTTGTCATTATTTTGTCACAAAGTTGGTGTATGCTGGTAGTAGCTTAATTAAATTGCCCAAAAGGCAGGAAAGAGGTCAAAGTGCTTAAAATAGAAAAACAAGGGAAAGTGCTGGTGATAGCATTATTACTGCTCACAGGAGCTTTTGGCATAGCAACAGTTTTGCATATGCAGCCAACTTATGCTGCCGGGGGAACTTCTTCTAACGTCGGTTATGCGAATTATCAACTTTTGGTATCACAACATCCCGATATGGCGAAGGCACAGGAGACTATGAATGCTGCAGTTGCGCAAGCAAAGAGTGATTTTGATGCCAAAAGTGCAAATATGAATGACCAGGAGAAACAAGCGCTTTATCAACAGCTTGAGCAGGGACTTCAACAAAAGCAGCAGGAACTTATGGTACCTATTAACGATAAAGTTACGGCTGCAATTAAGTCAGTAGCCGATTCCAAGGGTTTAACGGTTGTATTAGATAAAGGTTCTGTTGTTTACGGGGGGCAGGATATAACAAATGATGTTACGAAAGTAATTACAGGAAAATAGAAATGAAAATCAGCCAGGCGCAATGCCTGGCTGATTTTCTTGTGGAATAGTTTCCATTTACGGTTAAACGCAATTTGTGGTAAAATTGATGGACAAAGAGACGTGAAAGGAATATAAAAATGAAGAAAACGCTGGTTCAATTTTATAGAGTTAGTATGCTTGTCTGGCTATTGCTTATTTTTTTCAGCTTTCCTGTTAATGCGGAATATCGCAATGGAATACCGGTATTACTGTATCACCATGTCACCGATGACAATACTGATCTACCGAAATTAACCGTTTCTGATGCGGAGTTTGAACGGCAAATACACTTGCTGCGTGCGAACGGATTTGAAACTATTTCCTTAGATTCGCTGCTTGCTTTTATGAAAAATGAGCAAGTAAAACTTCCGGAGAAACCAATACTTATTACTTTTGACGATGGTTATGAAGATAATTATACTAATGCGTTTCCTATACTAAAAAAATACGGATATACGGCGACAATCTTCATGGTTGGAATCAATTTCGACCGGCAGGAACGGCTTTCCAGTCAAGAGATAAATGAAATGATTACCAACGGTTTTACTGTTGGCGGTCATTCAATGACTCACCGGGATTTGAGGCAACTGACAGGCTCAGAATTAAGCCGTGAGGTATATGGCAGTAAGCGCAAAGCCGAGCAGGTAACCCATACAGATGTTAACTTTTTTGCTTATCCCGGAGGTTTTTGTAATGTTGCAACTTTAGAGGCTGTTAAGGGAGCTGGATATGCGGGAGCCTTTACCGTTTTGACAGGGTTAAACAATCCTGCCAATGATAATGTGTACTTCATGCGGCGCATCCCGATATTTAGTTCAACAGATTTTGACAAGCTGCTGGCGCTCCTGAACGCCAATCATCCTAAAACTTCACTGTTGGATTATGATTCTGAAAAAGACGATGAATACTAATGCTTTGTAGTACGAAAACCGGCATTTCTCCGCAGTCCAGGGAGAATGCCGGTTTTCCCTTATTGTGCAAGATGAGGAACGGTCTTCCTTTGGCGTTCTTGGCGGGTTAATGTATTCTTTTCTTAGCAAATCTAAATTGTCGGAGTTGCTTAATAAGGATTCTTGTTGTAAAATATAGGAAAACACCCTGTTTATTCCATATGGTGATTGCGAAAAAAACCAATGGACAGCATGATATATAGCAGTAACAGGATAAAGAGGAGTGTGCTTAGTGAAGCTTACAACCTGTAATATATGCGGCTGTGTTAAAAAATGTATAACTTGCCGTGAAGATGAAGAGATGCACGAACTCGCTGTCTGTCCGGAGTGCTTAGGAATTTCGGAGGAGAAAGCCTTGGCGTTTGACGAAATGGAAAAAGGGAAATACGGGGAAATACAGTAATTTAATTTAACCGTGCCCTCCGGGGTATGGTTAAATTTTTTTAGGCTGAAAAAAAGAAATCCCCTAATGTCAAGACAAAAGGGGTGAGGATGAACGAATGTGTTTATCAATACAATCCTGCAATTGATGAATTTAGCCGGCGTTAGCCGCTGTACCGCTGAGCTGTACGGTATAGGCAGGGCTGGCACCAGAACTGGATGAGGTACTTCCGGATGTACCGGAAGACTGCTCCTCTGTCAATATTTCTTGTTCAATTTGTGTCAACTGTTGTTGAAGCTGCTTGATTTGTGCTGCATTTTTCTCGGCATCTTGTTGCTGCAATCGCTTAATTTGGGCTTCAATCTTTTGTTCATTAGCTTCCAGGGTTTTTACGCTGGTTGATGTACTTGTACTTGTTGTTTGAGCGGAACTGCTTACAGAGGAAATGTTCATAGTTACACCTCCGATTATTTCGTTGTTGTAACATATGTATCGGAATAATACCTTTGAAATTTCTTTGATTCTAAATTATATAATTTATTTTTTAAAAAATGACTGCCCAGTCATAATTTCGTCATACTTCCAAATTATAATTTAGACAGGAAAATACAAGGAGGAATAAATATGAAGAGCATAATAAAAAAAGTAATTATATACTCTATGGTAGGTATTATGCAATTGGGTTTTGGCGCATCTGTAATAGAAGCATCACCAAGAGATAACGACCAGCGGCATGAACAGCGCTATGAGGAACGTGATCATGAGCGTGACCATGACCGGGCTCGCGAGCGGCGGCAGGAGCATGACGAACGGCTGCGCAGCGAAAATGAACGGCACGAACGTGAAATGCGGCGGCGACATAATGAAAGTGAAAGAGAATGGCATGAACGGCAAGAACGGGAAAGAGAACGTCACGATGATTCGCTGCGGGAAATTGCCGCTTTGCTCATCGGGATTGCAATCGGTTCATCAAATAACTAAATAGGGAGCTTAGCTGGAAATGGAAATCGCTCATTCATCGGGATGGGCGATTATTTTTTATTACGTTATAAGGGGAACTAATTAGCCGTAAACCCTGCGCCGGAAAGCACTGCCTCCAGTCTACGGGCTAACTATAAAGACATATTTTGCGTTATTTAGTTTGTTAACAGCTTTCCAAGTTAATTATTGAACTTATGCTGAAATTTGTATATTTTTAAAGGTTTTTGTCGGAAAAATGTTGAATACAATTTCGCAAATATTTTAAAAGGAGGATGAATGTACTCCTCGTAAAATCTGTTTGCATCTAAGGTGATAACAGTTGCAGTAAAATTTGTAACAAGGGGGAAATAACAGTGAAATTTATTCTATGGGGCAACTTTAAAATCGGAACCAGGATTCTTGGCATAACAGTCACCATGGCTATTTTTATAGCAATCATCGGAGGTATTGGTTATTACTGTTCGGCGAACTTAGCTAAAGACCTCCAGATAATGTACGAAGAAAGGCTTATGGTGGCACAGGGACTTAATGCCACCCGCAACAACATTCATGCTATTGAAGCCGACATGTGGCGAATGGCCGCCAGCCAGGATAAAGCAGAAAGGCAAATAATGCTGAATGATATTCAGGCCCGGCGTGCTGATAATGATAAATTTCTCAATTTTTATGAGACCCTTACCCTCGATTCCACCGAAAAGCAAAAACTTCAGGAATTTAAAGATACCCTTGTTGTTTTTCGGGCCAACACTACTCTGGCATTTGAAATGATTGAGCAGGAAAAACAACGCGAAGCTGTTATTCAAATTAGGGACAATGCTTCTCCGCCCCTTGTTAAGCTTGTGAAGACCTTTGAAGAATTAGTCATACATAACGAGAAGAAAAGCGCAGACCTTCAGGAAGAAGGCAGACGTGATGCAGCAATGGCAGTTCACTTAATCATAGGAGTTACCATCTTTGCGCTTGTATGCGGGCTTTTCCTGGGATATGTTCTTGCCAATATGATTGCCACCCGGTTAAAAACTGTAAGTGGCGTTCTCAATGAAGTTGCTGACGGAAATCTTAGCCTGCCGGAATTGGTCATAAGAGCAGACGATGAAATTGGCCATATCGGGCATGATCTCAACAGAATGGTGAAGAATGTAAGAGGGCTTATTGGCAAAGTGGCTGAAAGCGTAGAGCAGGTAGCATCTGCTTCAGAGCAGCTAACCGCCAGTTCGGAACAATCGGCACAAGCCGTGAACCAAGTTGCCCTTTCAATTTCTGATAGCGCGGAAGATGCAGAAAAACAATCTATTGCGGTAAATACTACCCTAACCCTTATGGGAAAAGTCGCTGCTTTGCGCCAGCAAATAGCGGAAAAATCGGCTGAAATAGATGAGGTGTCTTTAAAAGCCGAACAAGCGGCAACTGCAGGCACGAAATCGGTTGATAAGGCAATCAATCAAATGAGAAACATAGAAGAAATTGTCAACAATTCCGCGAAAGTTGTAACTGAGCTCGGTGAGCGTTCCAAAGAAATTGGCCAGATCGTTGACACAATTGGCAGCATTGCCGGACAAACAAATCTTTTGGCCCTAAACGCGGCAATAGAAGCGGCAAGGGCCGGCGAACAGGGCAAGGGCTTTGCAGTTGTAGCGGAAGAAGTGCGTAAGTTAGCCGAACAGTCGCAGGATGCGGCTAAGCAAATTGGCGAACTAATAGGCGGAATTCAAAGCGATACTCAAACCGCCGTAGTAACAATGAGCGAAGGTACTCTGAAAGTAAAACAAGGAACCGAGATTGTAACTAACTCCGGCAAAGATTTCAGAGAAATCAGCACTCTTGTTAATCAGGTAGTGAAATCGGTAAAAGTGTCTAATGAAGCACGGAAGAATATGGGTGAAAGCAGTCAACAGATGGATGAATCTATCCACCGCATTGATGAATTTAGTAAAGATATTCTGATGCAGTCTCAAACCATATCGGCTGCCAGCGAAGAGCAATCGGCTGCAATGGAGGAAATTGCATCAAGTAGTCAAAGTCTGGCTGAACTGGCGCAGAAATTGCAAAACGAAATTAGAAAGTTTCAAATATAGGGAATCGCCCTCGATTATTTCGAGGGCGATTTTCCGGTTAGTGTTATAAGAAAGGACACTGGTGGCGCCAGTGTCCTTAATGTATTATTTTTTTAGTAACTTAAAAACCTGATACATTTCGTTAAACCTTTTGTCGAGCTCAATATCTATTTTTTTATTATTTTCTGATACGACTATTGCTATTACTTCAGTCATTGGCATGTCACTTTTTTTAAGTCGTTCAGATATCAGCATTTCGATTTCTTTTTCATTTAAACCTATCATTTGCTAAAGCCTCCTTGTTTTAGTATATTTCTGTATTCGACAGGAGGAAGGATTTCCCTGCAAAGCTGCTGGTTATTTCCAATGGAGGGATAAGGCAAATACACCTGCCTTAAGGAAACTGGATTTTGTAGTATTATTGATAACATTCTGTAACAATTCTGTAACAACTTGATGATAAGATTAAAACAAATGAAAGGGGTTGTTTATATGAACAGCATAGTTAAAAAAATCATTATATTCTCATTGGCAGGTATTATGCAAGTCGGTTTCAGTGCATCAATAATTGAAGCTTCGCCGCTCCATAATGATAGTCACCAGCGGATAGTACAGATGGAGGATGGCGACCATGATCATGATCGCGATCATGACCGGCAGCGTGAGCATGACGAACGGATGCGGCAAGAAAATGAACGTCATGAACGGGAGATGCGGCGGCGTCCTCATGAAAGCGAGGGCGAATGGCATGAGCGGCAGGAGCGTGAAAAACAACATCATGAAGATAATTTACGGGAAATTGCAGCTCTGCTGATTGGGATCGCGATCGGATCTTCGAGCAACTGAAAAATTTATACCCCTATCTTGGTTCTAGCGCCGGGATAGGGGAATTTTATTGCCCAGATAATATTTTATTTGATTTTCTTCCAAATTATGGTAATATATTAATAAACGACCGTAAAGGGGGTAGGACTGTTATGCTGTTTATCCGCAATTGGGCTTGCCAACAAATTAACTATGAGAACAATAAAACCTGGCCGATATGGGGCAGAGTAGTATTCATTATAGCAGGGTTGCTGGCAATATGGGAAGCAATTCATAACCCGTAAACCTAAGCGGCATTATCGACGGCAGGAATTTGGCTTACAAGGGATTATTCCCGGCGCAATTATTAAATATAATACTAATTCTATTCACCTCGCTATGGCGGGGTTTTGTTTTGTGAGGCGTATGGTGCACTGTAACTGCTTTGCTTGCCGGTTTAAAATGGTCGAATTGTCATGAATTTGTCACATTATTGTGTTATAGTTACATCGGGACAATTGTTTCGCCGCACATACATATTCTATAACTAAGGGGTAACTGTGACGGCTGTTCCAAGCGAATTAATTTAGGATTAATGAAATGAGAAAAGGCATGTTAGGAGGAGTAAAAATGAAAAGGTTGGCAGTGCTTACTATGATATTTGTTCTGGCAATATCATCAATCGGAATGTGTGCCGTGCCGGACCCGAACTCGGGAATAGGGGATGTCCAGTTAGGATACAACTATTACGATCTAAAAAAGTCATCTGGTGGAATTGACCATGGTAGCGCGGGATTTAACGAGTTTTACGGCAGTGTCGGTCTTGGCCTGGGGTATGGTGCTTTTATAAACCATGCGCAGGGGGATAATTCTTCGTATACTGATTTTGGTCTTAAAACTACTGTTCTATTGCCCAATGTAGCTTTGATGGTCGGGCAGCGGCGGATGGCAACAGATAATGCTGCCAGTGACAACAATCTGTTTTTTGGGGCATCAATTAAGCAAGATTTGGTTGCCGGAGTTGCTGCATATGCAACTTACCAAAAAGGCACGCATTTTAGGGATGAAGTTATCGGTCTGACCTATGCCATGAATAAAAACAGCCAGGTTAATTTAAGCTGGAAGAATTACGATGATAATAACGGTGCAACATTTAAGGGAATTGGCGCAGGCGTAAATTTCAAATTTTAAATATAAATACTGTTGTATAAAGTCGTCCTTTATTGGACGGCTTTTATTTTGGGATATTTCAGTTCACACGCTGCCAAACAAGGAAGCGACTATTGCGAGTATTATACAGATGTAAACAACTACGGCAACAATCATTTTCCATGGCGTTTTAGAACGGAAACCTGGCAGCTGTCGCCAATTTGGCAATGGTTGTTCTGCTTCCAGTGTCATTTTATAACCACAATGCGGACAATAGGAAAAATCAAACTGAGCATTTGTGCCACAAAATGGACATTTCATGTTAATTCTCTCCTTGATAAGCTTTACTCTTATTATATGTGTGCTTGTATTTTTTATTTTAGTGTTTATCCTGGCCTTTTGTTACAGATGTATTGCCCTTTTTTGTAAAAAATAAAAGCAATTGACAGATATTGTTACATTTGATATATTAAAATATTATTACAAATATTGTTAAAGGAGGGGAGACGCATTGCTATGAAAAAATCAGTTGTAAAAAAAACAGCTATTGTACGAAAACTGGATAATCTGGGGAGGATGGTTATTCCTGTTAAAATGCGCTCTGATCTTGACATTAAAGAAGGCGATTCGCTAGAAATTCTGGTAGACAGTAACCGGATAATTTTACGTAAATACGAACCTTCCATAGCCTGTGTGTTTTGTGGCAATGGCGGTGAAGTAACTGAGTTTAAGGATAAAATAGTCTGTAAAGAGTGCTTGGCAATCATAAGCCAGGGAGTGGTTCACCACTAGCAGATTTGTTCGTTAAAATACAATTTATTTGTTTCGACCTCACCGGTTTAGGTGGGGTTTTTTTATTTATGCTCCCATAAGCTTGCTGAAATAATGGAATCTCAGTTAAAAAATTACATTTTGTCATAATTCTGTCATAATCCTGGACTATAATTGAAACATAGCAGCAAGATGAAAGATTAACAGATTGGGATGTGATTGTTGGATAGTAGTGAAAATGACCGACAAAGGAGTTTATTAAAATGAAGTCAACGGGTATTGTGTGTAAATTGGACGAACTTGGCAGAATAGTTATTCCCTTTAAGCTGCGTCGGGCACTGAAAATTGAGGTTAAGACCGCGCTGGAATTTCTTGTGGATAGTGATAAGATAGTTTTACAGAAATGCAAGCATTCTTATACCTGTTTATTCTGTGGCAGTAATGAGGAAATAACCAGATTTAAAGGCAAAAACATTTGCAAAAAATGTCTGGTTACCATAACTGAATAGGGACAGCAAGCAATAAAGTCGTCCACTGCAGGGGTTGTCATGGCACCCTGAGGGACGGCTTTATTGGTTTCTTCGCCTGTTGTCAGGCTTTTGCGGGTTTTTATTATTTTGTTTATTTTCTTCTGCTAAAACAGGAGGATTCAATAATTATAGGGCGAATACTTTACATAACAATAATACGCGGAGGATAAAACATGACAGAATTAGAAGCTGCTATTCGCTCAGCCAGGACATACCAGGCCTTATTTCCATTGGATTGTTTTATTATTATTTGCGATGCCAATGGTGTTGTCCTTAAGTACGTGCCGGCGAAGGGATTCAATATTAAGATTGCTGAAGGAGACCGTGTGCCTGCAGGAGGCTCACTGGAAGAATGTTTACGGCTAAGACGCGAGGTACACAAAAATGTACCCAAGGAAATTTATGGGTTTCCCCTTAAATCTATCAGTAGTCTTATCATGGAGAACGGGAGCATCGTTGGCGCCGTTGCAGTGGGTATTTCTTTGGTAACCCAACAAACTTTAACGGAAGCGGCACAGACTATTGCCGCTACTGCCGAGGAAATTACCGCTACAACCGAGGAACTTGCGGCAACAGCGGCAACACTAGCCCAGGACTTGGATCAGCTTAAAGGCAAAGGGGAAAATGTATTAAGTGATATTAAGAAGACTGATGATATTCTAAAGTTTGTCAGTGACGTCTCCGCTAATTCTAATCTGCTGGGGCTAAATGCCGCTATTGAGGCAGCCAGAGCCGGTGAACAGGGACGTGGATTCGCAGTTGTCGCCAATGAAATCCGGAAAATGGCTGATAATAGCAATGTGGCGGTCAAAGAGATCAAGACAATTTTAAATAACATTCAGAAAGATACGACCGGAATTATTGCCAAGATAAGTGAGGCAGCCTCTCTTGGCGAGCGTCAGGCGGCGGCTACCCAGCAAATATCGGCATCTATGCAGCAACTGGCATCATCGGCCACAAATGTTGAGAAAGTTGCTGAAATAATTTAAATTCTGATATAATAAAAAAGATTAAGCGTCCTCAGGGACGCTTAATTTAATTCTTTTAGGATGTCAGATACTAAGAATAAAAAGCCCCTTTTATTAATCTACAATATTTCGTTTTTTCAGTTCTTCCCATAAAAGTTTATGGTATTCTTCAAGCATTCTGCGGGAGGCGGTTATTGCCTCATGAACACACATACTTCTTATAGTTTTTTCTACGTTTATTTCTTCATCGGAACAATATTCTGAAGTTGTGTTCTGATATTTCATCTCACAATAATCTTGCCATTTTTGTACTAATTTTTCATGAATCTTGGCAAAATCAGGCTCAAAGCTCAATCGTTATTCCCCCATTCTAATTTATTACTTAAAAATAATAGTTCGCTTAGGGAATATATTATTCCTTTTAATTCCTATTATGTTAGAAAATATAAATCCCCCATACCGGTTAGTATGGGGGGCAACAGGGAGGAATAAACGTTGAGGTCATGGCCAGCGGCAGCTATATCCTCTTGCTTTTTATTATATTCCGCTTCTTTAAAAATGTTGATAAATACAATAATGAAAAAACCATCGTTGTAACAACGATGGTTTTTTTTAAATAGATGTTTAGATTGTGCAGGAACTTTCGTCTTCTCCTATGCAGAAAAAGAGTAGGATAATGATTATGAAAAAAATGAAAAAGAAGCCACCTCCACCACGTCCACAACCACCAAAACCGCCAAAGCCCATAGTAAATTCCTCCTTTTATTTATAGTCTTAATTTTAGGGTCATTGTATCGTATGCTGTCAAAGATAATTTTGCTAATGATATATTTATAGTTTACTAATCATTTTTGCTAAAAAAATTATTCCAATAAATTCCATTTTCAAACTAGATATAAAAAATAAATCCAAAAAAAATAAAAATTTTGAAATTTAAGAAGGAATTTAATGAATTATATAGAAATATTGTAAATAATTTCCAAATAAATAACTGATATAGAACTAATTAAAATAAAATTTTGTATTGAGTTTATATCGGTTTTTTATTAATTATAGCAATACCGGTCAAAATTTAGAATTATCAATATCGCAGAAATCAATTTTAGCATAATCACTCTAATATAATCACAATCACCAGAAATTTCGTTCTTATTGGCGAAATGAACTATTGTAAACCCTGCAACATACTAAAATGTAATGATCAGGTCTAGGTGAAATTTTAAAAAAAAGGAGTCACAATGTTATGATTGAGAAACTCCCAGCACCTTTCAATATTGCTGCCGTTGTTCCATGTTACGGTTCCCAGGGCGATAATACTATCATTTTAACAATCGAAGGCGAAAGAATAATTACCAGAGTACGGATGCGTACAATCCTTCGCCATTTGGCTGCCAAGCAGGCTACAGACCTTAGCGCATTGAAAAAGCTTATGACCAGTACAACTGGACAAGCTATTATGCAGCCTTTGCCATTTAATGCACATCTTGTTCTTTTCCCGGTGAAGATTCGTAAACCACGCATAGCTGGTGATATTAGTATTGGTTATGTAAATTTATATGCAATTACCGCAATTAGTAAAAATAAAAAATTAGGAACTACAATAAATCTATCCGGTGGTTCTAAGATATCAACTCTTTGGACAATTTCAACTGTAACAAAATATATGCAATTTGCCTGCCTGGCTACTGCCTATAGGTCGGTTAGTACCTTTTCCGCAGATAGTATAGTGCCAATTGCCCGCAAACTAGCAGAGGTTATTCGAGAAACTCTTGTGTTTGAAACTGTTCTATTGCTTAGAAATATTTCAATACCACATGCTACTCACATCGATCCGCTGAAAAAGATAACACGATTATAAATAACAATCAGCAACATTTGCGTAGTTTTCCGTCAATTATTAAACCCGGTGTTGAATGTGCATTAGGCAATGCTAGTTTTATTATTGCTATTGAAACGTTTATACAATTGCGGAGCTGTTTTTATCAGGATTGTTATCGACGAGCTGACGTAAATGGGATTATTGAGTTGCTTCACCTGCACAAAATGAAATTATCCCGTTTAAAAAGTAGAATTTTTTGAATGTAATCATATAAGAATCTTTTTCGCTGTAAGTCAAAAAGCGTTTTTATTTTCAGAAAAAATATGTCCTGATACGCTAGTAAAGGAGTTGGCACCGATGATGTTAGATAAACTTCCGGCACCGCATCTTATCGCTGCTATTGTACCATGTTACTGTTCTCACGGGGATATGACCATCATAGTAACAACCGAAGGGGATAGTATAACTACCAGTGTGCGTATACGTACAATTCTTCGCCGGTTAGCCGCCAGCCAAGCTACGGACCTCAGCGCGTTGAAAAAGCTGATAAACTGTGCAACAGGACAAGCTATTATGCAGCCTTTGCCATTTTCAATAAGCCTTATCCTTTTCCCGGTCAAGATCCGCAAACCGCGCATAGCCGGTGATATAACAATTGGTTATATAAATTTGAATGCAGTCACTGCAATTAATAAAAATAATACAGGAGGAACTACGATAAGTCTATCCGGCGGCGCTAAAGTATCCACACTTTGGACAATTGCTACCGTTAAAAAACATATGCAATTTGCCCGGCTGGCCATTACCCAGACAGCGATTAGCACCCCGTCTATGGACTCGCTTGTATCAGTTACGCAAAAACTGGCAGAGGTTATTCAACAAATGCTGCTGTTTAATACTGTTTCAACACCACCTGCTGCCCATACTGACACAGCAAAATGGATATTACACCAATAAGCGTAATAGTAGCCTCTTGGGGAATTTTTCGCTACTACCTTCGCTAATTCTTTACGGCAATTATAAAGAACCGGCATATGCATTCTTGTCATGCCGGTTCTTTATAATTGCCTTTTATTTTAATATCGAAAGTATAACAAAAAAAATTGCCCCCGAGTTTCCCGGGGGCTGAGTGAGATAATGGCAGTAGTAATAGTATCTCACTTCTTAACATTCCATAAATAATAGTATTTCAACGAAAACAAGAAAAATATTTTTAAAATTTTAACACAGGGATTGCATTACGTTAACCGTTTAAATTTCTTATTTCCCGTAATATATATAATTGTGAAATATCTGTAAAATAGTGCAAGAATGCTTACCGGCCTGATCTTACTGCGGGAAAAGCCGGAAATGATAGCAAAAAGCAAAATAATAGAGGGTAGATATCTAATGTATAAAAACCACAGTCGTGTCATTCAATTCATCAGGCAGGATATATCCCGCCATGCTGTACTGGTAGTTGGTGATGTAATGCTGGACAGGTATTATTTTGGTGAAGTCAAGCGTATTTCAGCAGAAGCACCTGTTCCAGTCACCCGGGTACGGCGGGAAAAAGAAACCCTTGGTGGTGCGGCCAATGTAGCGCATAATTTGGCCCTGCTGGGCTGCAAGACATTCATTGCCGGTGTGACCGGTGATGATGAAAATAGGATTAGATTATGCAATTTACTTGATGCTAAGGGTATAAGCCATGAAGGTTTGCTGACGAGAAGCGGGCCTACTACTACTAAGGTACGAATTGTTGGCGGGCATCAGCAAATGCTAAGGCTGGACTTTGAAGAAGCAGCGCCGCTCAAGCCCGATATTGAAGATAAATTGATACAATATATCCGGCAGATCATAACGGCGAATATTGGCAGTGTGATAATCTCCGACTATGCCAAGGGAGTATGCACACCCAATGTATGCCAGTTTATTATTGAGCAATGCGCTTGCCGGAATATACCTGTTATCGTTGATCCCAAAGGAAATGATTGGTCAAAATACAGAGGCGTTCCTTATATTACCCCTAATCTTAAGGAACTTAAGGATGCCGTTCATATTGGCATAGCAAACACTGACGAAGATGTAAGGCGGGCAGCCCAATATATAAAAAGAAAATACCGGATACAAAATGTTGTTATTACCCGGTCTGAGAAAGGGCTGAGTTTGGTTGGCGCCAGACGTTGTATCCATATATCGACCCAGGCGCGGGAAGTATTTGATGTTTCAGGGGCCGGCGACACGGTTATCGCAGTGTTTGGCGCGGCGTTAGCGGTAGGCATGGAGAGCATCGATGCCGCCCAATTAGCTAATTTAGCAGCCGGGGTAGTTGTTGGCAAAGTGGGTACATATGCAATCAGCAGAGCAGAATTGATCGAGGCAGTCCGCGGAATGAGCAATTCTGCACAATAGAGGACAGGGAAGATAAATCAATAACAAACAAAAGAGAACCGTCTAAAGCCAAATTGCTTTGTAGGCGGTTCCCTTGTTTGTCTTATTATAATACAGACAATGACACCTTAAGGACGGAATTGCGGTTTTCGTATTTTATTAATTATATTACTTGATGAACGACCGGGAACAGGAGGGATGAGCACAGTTTTTCCGCCATATCCTGCGACTGCTTCGGCTTCGGGAATGTCTGCCAGACAATAATCGCCGCCTTTTACATAAATGTCAGGTTGTATTGCCCTGACGAGCTCTGTGGCAGTATTGTCATCAAATATAACCACATAATCAACAGCAGTCAGCGCTGACAGTACTTCAGCCCGGTCCTCATGGTTGTTTACCGGACGTCCGGTTCCTTTAAGCCGCTTTACCGATTTATCACTATTCAGGCCGACAATCAGGCAGTCACCCAGTGCTCTTGCGGCCGCCAGGTAGCGAATATGCCCACTGTGCAGTATATCAAAACAGCCGTTAGTGAATACAATAGCTTTGCCGGCAGCTTTAAGAGCAGCGGCCGTATTTCTAATGTGATAACGTTGCACAATTTTCGTTATCATATCTCCTCCAAACAATGTTTATTCTTGGGCCCAACTCATACTTCATATTGATGCCTGCTGATTGCTTCCGCAAGCTCCTCCGGTGCAGCTGTGGCCGTGCCGAGCTTTCTGACGACGATACCGGCGGCGAAATTGGCCAATTGTGCCGCATCCAGATAGGACGCTCCTGCTGCCAGTGCCAGGATCATCGTGGCCACTACCGTATCGCCGGCGCCGGTAACATCATAGACCGCACTTTTATTCGTCACAGGAATATGGGTATATTTCCCGGAAGTCTCGAACAAAGCCATGCCGTCCGGCCCCCGGGTGATTAGCACTGCCTGGGCATTGAGGCGCTTAAGGAGAGCCCAGCCGGCGGTAACCAGGGTATTCTCGTCAACTATCTCGTACCCCAGCGCCGCGGCGGCTTCTGACTCGTTTTGTTTAACTACCGTCACGCCGTTATAGGCCATAATATTGTAACGCGAGTCAACGATGCAGGGAATGCCTGCCTGATGGCAGGTGTCGATAGCGCTGCGGATAATGCCTGGCGATAAAGTATGGCTGCCATAGTCGCTGAGAATCAGGCCGGCCATGCTGTCAATATGCGCTAAAATATAATTTTTTACCGCCTGTTCGCTGCTTACGGACAATGGTTCCTTTTTTTCCCGGTCAATCCGCACAAGCTGCTGCCTTACAGTGGCTTGTCCCCCGGCCATAACCCGGGTTTTTGTGATGGTGGGGCGGGAGGGATCGGTAATGATACCATTCGTATTCACTTGCTTCAGTTGTAAGCTGTGGGTTAACTGTTGGCCGGCATAATCTTCGCCGACTACGCCTACGGCATACACGCAGCCTCCTAAGGCAGCCGTATTATGCACTGCATTGGCGGCGCCTCCTGGTACAACATTTTCCGTCAGATGCTGCAGAATAAGCACAGGCGCTTCCCGCGAGATGCGGGACACTTTGCCTTCAAGATAGACATCAGCTACCATGTCGCCGATGATCATGATCTTGCGGCCGTGCAGCTCGGGGATGAGACTAAGGAATGGGGTATTCACAAGCAAGCCTCCTTTCCGAAACCTAATATATCGCGAAAATAGGTAATTGTTTTTTGCAATCCTTCGGCCAAAGCCACTTTTGGTTCCCAGCCAAGCTGTGATTTGGCTAACTCAATATATGGTTGACGTTGCCGGGGATCATCCTGGGGCAGGGATTTGAAAACCAATTTAGATTTTGACCCGGTTAATTTAAGAATTTTTTCGGCGAGTTCGAGCATCGTAAACTCTGCGGGATTGCCCAAGTTAACAGGACCGGTAAATCCGGGCTCCACTGCCATCATACGAATCAGGCCAGCAACAAGATCATCCACATAGCAGAAGGATCTTGTTTGTGTGCCGGTGCCATAAATAGTGATATCCCTGCCTTGCAAAGCCTGTACGATAAAATTGCTCACAACCCGGCCGTCGGCGGGATGCATCAATGGTCCATAGGTGTTAAAGATGCGGACAACCTTACTGGCTACTCCATACTGGCGATGATAATCAAAAAACAGCGTTTCCGCGCAGCGTTTGCCCTCATCATAGCAGCTGCGCGGACCAACCGGATTTACATTGCCCCAGTAACTTTCAACCTGAGGATGGGTCAGGGGATCACCATATACTTCCGATGTCGAGGCCTGCAAGACCTTAGCGTTGAGAAAGCGCGCCAGTTCCAGAACATTTATCGCCCCTAAGACACTGGTTTTCAGCGTTTTCGTCGGATTGTACTGATAATGCACCGGACTTGCCGGGCAGGCCAGATTATATATCTCATCTACTTCAAAATGCAGCGGTAAAGTTACATCATGCCTTACCAGTTCAAACCGGGGATTGTTCAATAACTTAGCCACATTTTCTTTTGAGCCGGTAAAATAATTATCCAGGCAAATGACTTCATGATCTTGTTGCAGCAATTTTGCGCATAAGTGCGCGCCAATAAAGCCGGCGCCGCCGGTAACCAGAATCCGTTTAGTGCACATAGCAGCTTCTCCCGATGCAATAATATTCAAAGCCCTGCAGTGACATTTGTTCAGCCTGATACAGGTTGCGGCCGTCAAAGACAACCGGGTTTTTCATTTTATTTTTCAGCTCGGCAAAATCAGGCTGCCGGAATTGCCGCCACTCGGTCACTACCAGCAGGGCATCGGCATTATGTACTGCCTCCATCATATCTGTAATATAAGTAATACCGGCCGCGTAATCACCCAGTACTGTTTTCGCATGCTCGATAGCTGCCGGATCATAGGCCTGAATGGCTGCCCCCATGTCAATTAGTGATTTGATGATCGTGATCGCAGGAGCTTCCCGCATATCATCTGTCTGGGGTTTGAAGGCCAGACCCCAGAGGGCAAAGGTTTTCCCCTGCAAATTTTCCCCGAACCGCTTTTTTACCATATCCACCAGGTAATATTTCTGGCGCTCATTCACCGCCTCAGCGGCACTCACCACGTCCATGGCCACGCCGTTCTTGCAGCCAGTACTGACAAGCTCTTTTACGTCTTTGGGAAAGCAAGAACCGCCATAACCGGGACCGGCGTATAGAAACTGCATGCCAATGCGGCTGTCCGAGCCCATTCCCAAACGGACATTGGCAATATCGCCGCCGATTTTATCACATAATTGGGCAATTTCATTCATAAAACTGATCCGGGTCGCCAGCATGGCATTTGCCGCGTATTTGGTTATCTCGGCTGATTTAATGTCCATAATAAAAATGGGATGCTGATTGCGGCTGAATGGTTCATAGAGCTGCTTCAACAGTTCTGCTGTCCGCACATTATCTGTGCCGATTACCACCCGGTCGGGGCGCATAAAGTCTTCCACCGCCGCCCCTTCTTTGAGAAATTCCGGATTTGAGACAACGTCAAATTCCAGATTATCCAGATTGCGTGCTGCCAATTGCTGTTTAATCACATTGCGCACCTTATCGGCGGTGCCGACAGGCACAGTAGACTTGTTGACAACGATCAGATATTTATCCATACAGGCGCCGATCTTGCCGGCAGCATTCAAAACATAGGTAACATCAGCGGAGCCGTCTTCACCCGGCGGTGTGCCAACAGCAATAAAACAAAATAAAGCATCTTTTATGCCTTCTTCCAGCTGAGTGGAAAAATTCAGCCGCTTTTCTGCGACATTTTTCAGTACAACCTCTTTCAGGCCAGGCTCATAAATCGGTAATATCCCGGATTTAAGTTTGTCAATTTTTGCGGCATCAACATCCACACACCAGACTTTATTGCCCATTTCGGCAAAACACGTACCTGTTACCAAACCGACATAGCCTGTACCAATAACACAAATGTTCATTATCGCTACCCACCTTTCTTACGGTACCCGTCTATTTGCCGATCAGTTTTTCTACTTCCCGTGTAATATGCTCATACCAGTCAATAACGGGCGATAAAAACCGGTTTTCCATATGGACCGCACTTGTTGGCAGCGGCACCCAGAGCTTATAGGTGCGTCCAAATAATAACTGCCACCAGCACCACTGCCAGGCCAGTTTGTAATGAACAGAAATCCAGTCCTTGGAAAAATATTTTAAACAGGTTTTAAAATCAAACATTTTGCATTTTGTCAGACTCAGCCACAGGGCCGCATCCGAATTGCCCTGGGTATATGTCTTGAAAATGGGATAAGACTCGTGCAATGTGGTTTTAGTAGTAAGAAAAGTTAAACAAGTAGAGGCAGCCGTCATCCAATGCCTGTCGCCGGAAGCTTTGACTGTCCGTTGATGGTCATGCAGACTCAGCGTATAATAATCCAGATGATCATATGGTGTAATAAAATCTACTTCCCGGTCGGAACGTATGAAATCAACCATAGTTTCCAGCTGATTAGGCAAATAGAGATAGTCATCTTCCGCAAAATAAACGAGTTCACAATATTGTTGACCAAGCAATATTTGCATTTGCACATTAAAGGTAGCGGTATTGCCTACCCCCGGCAATTGGATCAACTCCAGGCAATCATCATCAAAATACTTTCGGAATAACGCTGTATATTCGGGCGGGCAGTTATCCAGCAGCACCCACATTTTTACTTTAAGTGATCCTAATGCTTCTTTAAACGACTTTAAACATAGCTCAGCTAATTTATACTTATTGTCACTGAATACCGGCGGAACTTTGGATACCTCCGGATAGATGCGATAAACAACAGCTAAATCGTATTTTTTTTTCGCCACTTTTATTCACCTCTTCATTTTTGCACAGTAATCAGTTAAGCACTTTTGCGGAAAGATCACCTAGAGTTTCTCCCAGCAATAGGGCAATAAAATTTGACATATTTTCATAAATTAACATTTCATTAATAAAGCCGTTTTCATTGCCGATGGTCCAAATCAGGACATTAAGCATTTTTACCTTGTCTTCCATACTGTGGGTAGATTCGGCAATGCACCTGATCACTGACTGCAAAAATCTGGTGTACGGTTTATCCGGCAACTGCTTGGTATGGTCAATACTCCGCAGATTTTGGTCTACGGTCCCCGGGGTAAGCGGCAGCCGGTAAAAAAACAGCGGTTCATCTACTTTGGCGAAATTGCCCTGCAATAACATATCAACAATCATAACAACGTCGCCGGCAAACTCACACCGGTACAGCTTCGTCTGGCGCAACAGCTCCGGCCGGATAATGCCATAAATGGCCCACCAGCCCAACCGGCGAAACACTTCCCGGATGCGCAGCTCCACAGGCATGCCTTCGGTGCCGATATTGCTGTACTCAATGTCACGATGATTGCCATATTCGTCAATAAAGGAAATTTCACTCAACGCAATGATGCAATCAGGCGATTCTTGCAGTTTTGTCAGGCATTTGGCAATATAATCCGGGTGAAACAGATCATCCTGGCTGGCCCACATAAAAAATTCTCCATGAGACATGGAAAAGGTTTTATTGAAATTCTTGGCTCCGCCCAGCCGGGTAGTATTCCTGACAATTTTAATGCGTTTATCCCTGGCCGCAAAATCCTGGCAAATATCTAACGTCCCGTCTGTCGAGCCATCATCGCAGATAAGAATGCTAAAATCAGTAAAAGTCTGGTCAAGCAGTGATTGCAGTGTTGACTTGATGTACTTCGCCCCATTGTAAACAGGCATGCCGATCGCAACAGTACTCATAGTCCACTTCCCCTCTTTTTAATTTCCCGGAATACTGTTTGTTCCAGTTATCATTAAGTAAATAGAACGCCTAGTAGTTACATTCATAAAGCAATGCGCTTTTCAACCCCTTCTATATTGAAAAAACGGCATATGTGCTTAATAGTCTTTATTAATCTTTTGGGAAAAGAAAAAAGACTTGGCTTGTGCCAAGTCACAACAATCTAGTTTAATTGTAAAATGAATTCTGTGCTGCTGAGGCTAAATATTTAGCCATTCCACAATTGCCGCGATGCGATTTTCATATCGTAAATACCGGGGCATTTCCTTACTAATCGCTTTCCATCGGGAGATTTTGTTTTTTGGCAGAGTTGATCGCCTTTCTAAATGCTCAATATAATCGTTTAACATTAAATAAGGCTCTGCCACCGGTAATTCCATTAGCACTGAAAGGCGTGCATTTAAGAATTGAAGAATAGGTGTATAATTTTTAATTCCCGTTAATTTCTGTTTAGATTCAAGTAATTTTTCTCTAAATTGAGCTATTATGCTATTCTTTCTGGCTTTAGCCTCAAATGCGGGTTTAATTTTGCATTCAACCATATCGATTTGTTCTTCTTTATTCAGACGATAATAAATTAATTTTTTATTGATAGGGGAGGTACGATTAAAATAAGTCAATATTAATGCGATCCAGTCATCATGCGTAACATTGGGCGAGAGTGGCAAAATCAATTCCAGGGCTTCTTTTTTTATGGCCATTGTTGATCCAGCAACTATGGTACGCAAGAGTAACATATCGAGGTTAAATTCTTGGGAATTAAAACCCGAACTCTCCCACATTGACCAAGTACTATATGGTTGTAAATTTTTATCAGTAAGATATCCATCGGTAAATACCATATAAGCTTCGGGATTATTGCTAAAAGCCTCAATGATTGTCTCAATTTTATTTTTCATCCATACATCATCCTGATCGGAAAGAAAAATTATATCACCGCTGCACATTTTGATTGCTTGCTCAAAATTTCTCGTGATTCCTAAATTCACAGGATTGAGCTGCAATTTTATTCTGGGGTTGTTTAGCTTATTAATTATTTCGATGGTGTTATCTGTTGACCCATCGTCACAAATTATTATCTCATCTGGCAAGACTGTTTGTGATAAAATGCTGTTAATTTGTTCACTTATATATTTTTCACCATTATAAGTACACATTGCTACCGATATTTTCACATTTTCGCCTCCTCAATGAACTGGTTATAATAAATAAAACTTGGTGAAAACTTATTACGGTAAGCTATTTGTGAGATTTAAATAGTATTGCCTATTTTCCTTCAGGTCTTTGTAAGTTAGACTCTTTGTATCAATACTAAAGGTTTCTTTTGGCGTACCAAAAGAAATTACTCCAACACCGTAATCACTATCAATTACCGATATAAGAAGGTCTGGTCTTGCCCTTAGCGCAACAATGGTTTTCCACACATCTCCATTCCAGGCGCCCTCTACAAATGTTGGACTTGCCATCAATTCAGAAGGAGGGGAACAGTCATGCATAATAATATAACCCTTAGGGTTAAGATATTTTAGACTGTTATTAACATCGCGAAGACTTTGTTCGTGAGTATGTAGGCCATCAACGAGTACAACGTCGATTCCGTCTTTTAGTCTATCGGAATGTAACTCGAAAAACTCATCGCTTGTTAAAGGGAAAAATTCCGATTTTATCCAGTCCATATAATTATTTATCTTTGTTTCTCGTGATATTATGAAATTAGGATCAACTGCTAATTTACGCGACGCTTTAATCTTAAAAAAGCATTCTCCATCTCTGACGCCTATCTCTAAGTAAGTTTTGCCGTTAACTTTATCAATATAGTGCTGGCAAATTTCTATATGATCCATAAATCTGCAACCTTCTTTCATTATTTTTTCTCTGTCTAAATTGCCTGTTAAGGATATTCCTATAGGCTTATATTTATCCATTCTTTAATTGCCGTGGCTCGGTTTTCATATTTTACATAGCGGGGCATTTCTCTTCTTATCGCTTTCCAGCGGGATATTTTGTTTTTAGGAAGAGATGAGCGTGTTTTTAAATGTTCAATGTAATCATTCAATGCCAAATAAGGTTCTTTGATAGGTAGTTCCTGTAAATGTGATAACCGTACTTCAAGATAGGGAAATAAATCCGTATAATTTTTAATACTGGTGAATTTTGCTCTAAATTCAAGCAGTCTTGCTTTAAGCTGAGCTATTTTATTCTTTTTTTTCGATTCAATTGTGGATTCATTAACACCAATTTGTTGATTGCTATGCATGCGGTAATAAATTAGTTTTTTATTAATAAATGCTGTGCGATTAAAAAAAGTTAATAGTAAGGTTATCCAGTCATCATGAATTAAAAAAGGGGAGAATGGCATAATCAATTCCAGTGCTTCTTTTTTTAATGCCATTGTTGCTCCGGTCGCCACAGTTCGCAGCATTAGCATATTGAAACTAAATTCGTTGCAATCGAAGTTGCTATACTCCCATAGTGAAATACCACAAGGTTCTAATTTTTCATTGGCAAGATAAGCATCGGTAAATAGCATGTACGCTTCCGGATTGCTTTTAAAAGCCTGAACTATTGTTGCAACTTTATTTGGCAGCCAGACATCATCCTGGTCGGCAAGAAAAATTATATCGCCGCTGCACAAGTTTATTGCCTGCTCAAAATTTTTAGTCGGTCCTAAATTCACCGGATTCTGATGCAGTTTTATTCTGGGATTGTTTAGCCCTTTAATGATTGCGATTGTATTATCTGTTGACCCGTCGTCGCAAATGATCAGCTCATCCGGTAGGACTGTTTGCGATAAGATACTGATAATTTGCTCGCTGATATACTTTTCGCCATTGTAAGTGCACATTGCCACCGATAATTTCATACTATCACCTCCTGGAAATGGTTTATTATACGAGTGTTCTTAGCTCCCGGGCAACAGCTGTTATTACACTGTTCCAGTCACCTGGAGCGCTTTGGCGGAACAGGCGCATGGTCGGATACCAGGGAGAATCGTTTCTGGCCAGTAGCCATCGCCATTCACCGGCCGCCGGCAGCAGTGTCCAGACCGGTTTGCCCAGCGCACCGGCCAAATGGGCTACCGCGGTATCAACCGATATAACCAGGTCGAGGTTCATAATCAGCGCGGCGGTGTCGGCAAAATCTTCAAAATCATCTGTCAGATCAATGAGCTTCATCCCAGGCAAGGTCGTTTTGGTCCGGTTGGTCGCCTCGCCTATTTGCAAGCTGTAAAATGTGACTCCAGGTATGTCAGCCAGTGATGACATTGCTTTTAAACCGCAGTCGCGGATATGTCCCCAGGGGTGTGCAGGATTACCGCCCCAGGCTAATCCTACCCGCAGGTTTGAGTCAGAACAATTTAAAATGCTGCGCCAACCAGTGATAAAGTGTTGTTCGACAGTAAGATAAGGAATGTTCGCCGGAATAGTGGGTAATGTTGAGCCGAAAATATGGGGCAGACTCATTAATGGCACCGCCAAGTCAAATTCGGTCCCGGCAATTGCCGCTTCAGTATGTTCAATTACACCATCAATTCCAGGGAAATCAGTAAACAGGCGCAGCAACGGTTGTTTAGTTGTAAATTGCACCGTGCCGCCCCGGGCTTTGACCAGCGGGAGGTAGCGGCAAAATTGGATGGTGTCCCCGCAGCCTTGCTCATCATAGACCAATAGGCGTTTGCCGGAAAAGTTTTCACCACCCCAGCGTGGTTGGTCATTACACCAGGCTGAAAATTTATCAGGTGGCTTGACCTTGGTACGCCACTCATATTCGGTAAAGCCATCGACCAGGTTGCCGCTGAGCAAGAAAGCCCCGGCCAGGTTAATATGGGCTTTAGCATTTGTGGGATTGAGCTCTATAGCGTGGTTATAAGCAGCAATAGCATCGTCCGTCTTCCCCTGAAACTGTAATACATTTCCCAGATTAATATACGCCTCGGCATAATCCGGTTTGAGTGCGATTGCCTTATGCAGCGCTTGAATAGCCTCAGACGGTTTTTGCAGTTTAAGCAGGGCATTTCCCAAATTACAATAAGCCTCAGCAAAGTCAGGTTTGAGCGTGATAGCCTGCTGCAATGCTTTAGCAGCATCAGGCAGTCTTCTCAGTTCAAGAAGGACGGCTCCCAGATTGTTATAAACGCCGGCTAGATCGGGTCTGAGGGCGATTACCTGTTGCAGTGCATCGGCGGCCGCAGGCAGTCTGCGCAAAGCGAGCAAAGTGGTTGCTAAGTTAAACCATAATTCAGCATTACCGGGCCAAAAAGTTAATCCTTGCTGATAACAGAGAATGGCGTTCTCCAACATTCCCCGTTCTTTATGGGCATTTCCCAGGGACAGCTGTTGCTGGGCTTTGGATTGGTTTTCGTGCAAAGTGGTTCACCTCTTTCTAAACGTAGAATACGGGTATTTTCCCTTAACTATTTTGCTGTTGCTGACAGCAGTGTTCTTAATTCTCGGGCTACTGCCGTCATTACACTGTTCCAGTCGCCGGGAGCGCTCTGACGGAACAGGCGCATGGTCGGATACCAGGGAGAATCGTTTCTGGCCAGTAACCACCGCCATTCACCGGCCGCCGGCAGCAACGTCCAGACCGGTTTGCCCAGGGCGCCTGCCAAATGGGCTACAGCGGTATCGATTGAGATAACAAGATCCAGGTTCATAATCAGCGCGGCGGTGTCGGCAAAATCTTCAATGCCAGCTGTCAGGTCAATGAGTTGCATACCAGGCGGCGGCGCATTGGTCTGTTGGGCCGCTGCGCCTTTTTGCAGGCTGTAAAAAGTCAGGCCGGGTATGGCCGCCAGGGGGGACATGGCTTGCAGGCCGCAGGAACGGATTTGTCCGGGGATGTTGGCCGGATCACCGGCCCAGGCCAATCCTACCCGCAAGTTTGTCCCAGGACAGTTTACTTTGCCGCGCCAGGCAGCAATAGAATGCTGTTCGGCAGTCAGATAGGGAACGCTCACCGGAATAGTATGTAGTGTAGTGCCGAATATGTTGGGAAGACTCAGCAGAGGCACAGCCAGGTCGAATTGAGTCTCGGAAATTGCTGCGGCGCTATGTTCAATTAGTTTATCAATTCCGGGGAAATTACTAAATAAACGCAGGAGCGGCTTGGGGACAGAGAATTGCACGCTGCCGCCCCGGGTCTTGACAAGCGGCAGGTAACGGCAAAAATGCAGCGCGTCCCCAAAACCCTGTTCATGAAAAATAAGCAGGCGTTTGCCGGCAAAACTTTCACCATGCCAGCGCGGTTTGTCAGCACACCATTCGTATAAATGACGGCGCCGCTTAACTTTAGTGCGCCATTCATACTCAGCAAAGCCACAGGCCAGGTTGCCGCTGAGCAAGATGGCTTTAGAACGGTTATTATATACTTCCAGATTTTTAGGGTTCAGCGCGATAGCGCGGTTATAAGCAGCAATGGCGTCTGCAACCTTGCCCTGAGATTGCAGGGCATTCCCCAGATTATTATAAGCGGCGGCAAAATCCGGGTTAATGGCGAGTGCTTGTTGCAATACGGTGATGGCCTCAGCCGGTTTTTGTAATTGGACAAGGGCATTCCCCAGATTGCTGTAAGCGCCGACAGCATCCGGTCTGAGGGCGATAGCCTGGTGCAATGCTTGGACGGCCTCCGCCGGTCTTTGCAATTCAAGAAGGGCTCCCCCAAAATTATTATAGGCGGCGGCAAAATCCGGTTTAAGCACGATGGCCTGTTGCAATGCTGTAACGGCCTCGGAAAACCTTGACAATGCAAGAAGGTTGGTTCCTAAGGCATACCACAATTCGGCATTGTCAGGACAGATAGCTAATCCTTCCTGGCAGCGTTGAATGGCATCTTCGATCATATTTTGTTCTCCAAGGGAATTTTCCGGCGATACTTGTTGCCGCTCCTCGCAGTGGCCTTCATTCATAATGTTACACCTGCTTCCACATTCTTAGCTTCTGCGCAACTGCAGTCATTACACTGCTCCAACCACCCGGAGCAGACTGGCGGAACAGGCGCATGGCCGGATACCAGGGAGTATCATTTCTGGCCAATAGCCACCGCCATTCACCGGCTGCAGGCAGCAGCGTCCAGACAGGCTTGCCCAGTGCGCCTGCCAAATGGGCTACCGCTGTATCCACCGCTATAACCAGGTCGAGGTTCATAATCAATCCGGCGGTATCGGCAAAATCGGCAATATCCTCCGTCAGGTCAATCAGCTGCATTTTGGGCGGTGGTGTATGGGCCTGGTTAGCTGCCTCGCCTTTTTGCAAACTATAGAAAGTCACGCCAGGTATGTCCGCCAGGGGAGCCATCACTTGCAAGCCGCAGGTGCGGATTTGCCCGGGGATATGTGCCGGACTGCCTGCCCAGACTAATCCTACCCGGAGGTTGGCTGCTGGGTTATCTATTTTACTTCTCCATTTTTTTAACAAGTGCCTAATCGCAGCCGGAAAAGGAACAGCGACCGGGATGGTGGCAAGGGTGGTGCCGAAAATATAAGGCAGACTCATTAAGGGTACTGCCAGGTCGGGTTGGGCTCCGGCAATGGTTTCCGCGCTATGATCAATGAGTTCATCAATTCCGGGGAAATTGCTAAATAAGCGCAGCAGTGGCTTCTTAGTCGAGAATTGCACGACACCACCCCCGGCTTTGACCAACGGCAGGTAACGGCAAAATTGCAGGGCGTCGCCAAAGCCCTGCTCATGAAAAATAAGCAGGCGTTTGCCGGAAAAGCTTTCACCGCACCAGCGCGGTAGGTCGTCACACCATTCATAAAAATGATGAAACCGTTTGATGTGCGTGCGGCATTCGTATTCGGCAAAGCCGCGGGCCAGGTCGCCGCTTAACAAGATAGCCGTAGCGCGGTTATAGTATACTTCCTCATTGGCAGGATTCAGTGCGATTGCGCGGTCATAAGCCAAGATGGCGTCTCGGGCATTACCCTGAAGCTGCAGCGCATTTCCCAGATTGCAATAGGCGTCGGCAAAATCTGGTTGCAAAGCAATTGCCTGTTGGAAGGCAGCGACAGCCTCAGGCAGTCTTTGCAATTCGATAAAGACATTTCCCAGATTAATATAGGCGTCGGTGAAATCCGGTTTGAGGGCAATGGCTTGTTGGAATGCTTCGACGGCTTTGGACAGACGGGACAATTCGCTAAGGTCGGTTCCCAGGTTAAACCATAAATCAGCGTTATCCGGGCAGACAGCCAAACCTTCTTGATAGCATTGAATGGCGTTTTCAGACAGACCCTGGTCTTTAAGAATATTTCCCAGATTAATATAGGCGCCGGCAAAATCCGGTTTAAGGGCAATTGCTTGTTCGAATGCTTGTACCGCCTCAGACAGTCTTGGCACTTCACTAAGGTCGGTTCCCAGGTTAAACAATAACTCGGCGCTATAGGGGCAAACCACTAGCCCATTTTGGTAGCATTGAATAGCGTCTTCAGTCAGTCCCTGATCTTTCAGTGTGTTTCCCAGATTAATATAGGCAGCGGCGAAATCCGGTTTAAGCGCGATGGCCTGCTGCAATGCCTGGACACTCTCAGACAGTCTTGCTAATCTGCTAAGGCTGCTTCCCAGACTAAACCATAGATCGGCATTCTCCGGACAAACCAGTAACCCGTTTTGATAGCAGCGCAGGGCGTTTTCGGGCTGGGCCTGTTGGTTAAAGGCATATCCCAGATTAATATAGGCACCGGCCAAATCTGGTTTGAGTAGTATGGCCTGCTGCAGCGCCTGGACAGCCTCCGGGAGTCTTGACAATTCCAGCAGGGTGGTGCCCAAGCCGTACCATAAATCGGCATTATCCGGGCAAGCAACTAACCCGTCTTGGTAGTACTGCAGGGTGTCCTCCAACAGTCCCCGTTCTTCAAGGGGATTTTCCGGTGACAGTTGTTGCAATACCGTGTTTTGGTTTTTATGTATCATGTTTACACCTGCTTTCAAAGCTAAGGAGGTTTTTAAAACACACTCTATAAGCCGTCAAGGAAGCTTATAAATAATCGAATGTTTTTTTGGCGCTCTTGGCGACCTTGGCGGTTAACCTGTTCCTTAAACGCCCGCTATTGCCGCAGGATTTTTTGCTGACAGCAGTGTTCTTAACTCCTGAACGACTGCTGTCATCACTCCTGCCCAGTCGCCCGGCGCGGTCTGGCGGAACAGGCGCATGGTCGGATACCAGGGGGTATCCTTTCTGTCCAATAACCACCGCCATTCACCGGCCGCCGGCAGCAGCATCCAGACAGGCTTGCCCAGCGCGCCGGCTAAATGGGCTACGGCGGTATCGATGGATATTACAAGATCCAGGTTCATAATCAGCGCGGCGGTATCGGCAAAATCTTCAATATCGCTCGTCAGATCAACGAGCCGCATCCCAGCCGGTGGCGTAGTTGTCTCTTTGGCTGCTTCGTCCTTTTGCAAACTGTAGAAAATCGTGTCAGGCACATTGGCCAGAGGAGACATCGCTCTTAAGCCGCAAGTACGGATTTGTCCCAGGTTATTTGCCGGATTGCCGGCCCATACTAATCCTACCCGGATAGTCGGCTCATGGTGATTCATTTTGTTATGCCATAGATCTATACAGCTCCGGTCAATAGTCAGATACGGAATATTTGCCGGGATAGTATTTAGGGTGGTGCCAAAAATGTGTGGCAGACTCATCAAAGGAACTGTTAAGTCGGATTGTGTTCCGCAAATGGCATCAGATGTATATTCAATTAGCTCATCAACGCCAGGCAAATTAGTAAAGAGACGCAGCAATGGCTGTCTAGTTGAAAATTGTACGATACCGCCCCGGGCTTTGACCATCGGCAGGTAGCGGCAGAATTGGATGGCGTCTCCGTAACCTTGTTCATGATGAACAAGCAGGCGTTTGCCGGAAAAATTTTCGCCACACCAGCGCGGTTTGTCATCACACCATACAAAAAAATGATGAAACCGGTTAATTTTAGTGCGCCATTCATATTCAGCGAAACCGTCGGACAGATTGCCGCTGAGCAATAGCGCCTGAGCACGGTTATTATAAATTTCCGGGTTTTCAGGATTCAGGGTTATGGCATGGTCAAAAGCGGCAATGGCCTTTTCGACTTTTCCCTGAAATTGTAATGCGGTTCCCAGATTATTATAGGTGTCGGCCAAATCGGGTTTTAAAGTGATGGCTCGCTGCAAAGTATCAATGGCCTCAGACGGCCTTTGCAGCCTGATAAGGGCATTTCCCAGATTAGTATAGGCTTCAGCCATATCCGGATTAAGGATAATAGCCTGTTGCAACGCCTGGACAGCTTCAGGCAGTTTTGACAATTCAATAAGGGTGGTGCCCATGTTATACCATAATTGAGCATCATCAGGGCAGTGATCCAGTCCTTTTTGGTAATAATGAACGGCGTCTTTGGGTAAGCCCTGTTTTTTAAGAACATATCCCAAATTATTATAGGCACTCAAGTCCGGTTTGAGCGCGATAGCCTGCTGCAGCGCTGCCGCAGCCTTAGGCAGTCTTGACAACTCGATAAAGGTGTTTCCCAGGTTAAACCATAATTTGGCGCTGCCGGGGCAAATAGACAATCCTTCCTGATAGCATTGGACGGCATCCTCCAACAGCCCCTGCTCCTTAAAGGAATTTCCCAGTGACAGCTGGTGCAGCGCTGCGGCCTGGCTTTCACTCATCATATTACACCTGTCTTCCACGTGCTTAACTCCTGGGCTACTGTTTTCATTACGCTGTTCCAGTCACCCGGAACGTTCTGACGGAATAGGCGCATTGTCGGATACCAGGGGGAATCGCTTCTCTCCAACAGCCACCGCCATTCACCGGCTGCTCGCAGCAGCAACCAGACAGGTTTGCCCAGTGCTCCTGTCAAATGGGCTACGGCCGTATCGACCGCGACAACTAGGTCAAGGTTCATGATCAGCGCGGCGGTATCGGCAAAATCCGCAATATTGTCTGTAAGGTCAATTAACTTCATCCCGGGAGGTGGTGTTTTCGCCTGTTTGGCACGATCTCCTTTTTGCAAGCTGTAGAAAGTCACGCCAGGTACGTTCGCCAGGGGAGACATGGCTTGCAGGCCGCAATCGCGGGCATGTCCATAGGGATTCTCCGAATTGCCGGCCCAGACTAATCCTACCCGGAGGTTTGACCCAGGGGTATTCACTTTATGACGCCAGGTAGCCATATCGTACTGATCGGCAGTGAGATAAGGAATGTTTGCCGGAATTGTGGGCAGTGTTGTGCCGAAAATATGAGGCAGACTCATCAGAGGTACTGCCATATCACATTGTATGCGGGCATTTGTTGCCGCATTTTGTTCGACCAGTTCATCGATTCCGGGGAATTTAGCAAAAAGGCGCAGAAGAGGCTTGGGAACAGAGAAGTGCACGCCCCCGCCCCGGGCTTTGACCAACGGCAGGAAACGGCAAAATTGTAAGGTGTCTCCGAAACCCTGTTCGTGATAAACAAGCAGGCGTTTACCGGAAAAATTCTCGCCACCCCAGCGCGGTTTGTCATCACACCATTCATAAAAATGACGGAACAGGCTGACTTTGGTGCGCCATTCATACTCGGCAAAGCCACGAGTCAGGTCACCGCTTAACAAGAAAGCGTCAGACCGGTTGCTATAAGCCTCCATATTTTGGGGATTTAGCGCTATTGCCCGATTATAAGCTGTGATAGCGTCCTCAACCCTTCGCAAGGCCAGTAAAGCATTTCCCAGATTATTATAGGCGCCATCTAAATCCGGTTTGAGGGCAATGGCATGCTGTAATGCTTCAACGGCCTCGTGCGGTCTTTGCAATTGCAGCAGGAAATTTCCCAGATTAGTATAAGCGCCGGCAAAGTCCGGTCTGAGCGCGATGGCCTGCTGCAATGCTT
Source organism: Bacillota bacterium (assembly GCA_023434855.1). The sequence goes on from JAEYSJ010000309.1 coordinate 44,805, forward strand.
CGACAGCTTCAGCCGGTCTGCACAAGGTGCCAAGTGCACCTCCCAGGTTATTATAGGCATCGGCAAAATCCGGTTTAATCCTGACTGCCTGTTGAAACGCCAATACGGCGTCAGATAGTCTTGTCAGTTCGAGCATGATGGTTCCCAGGTGATACCATAATTCGGCACTGCCGGGGCAGTTAGCTAACCCTTGTTGGTAGGCCTGAATGGCGTCTGCCGGCAATCCCTGCACTTTAAGGACATATCCCAGATTAATATAGGCATCAGCAAAATCCGGTTTAAAAGCAATGGCCTGTTGCAGCGCCTGGACAGCATCCGGCAGTCTTTGCAAAGCAAGCAAGGTTGTCCCCAGGCTAAACCACAATTGGGCACTTTCGGGACAAATGGCTACCCCCTCCTGGTAACATTGCAGGGCATCGTCCAACAACCCCTGTTTCTTTAGCGCATACCCCCGCGAAAGCTGCCGCCGCTCTTCAGATTGACTTTCATTCATCATGTTTACACCTGCCTTCAAAGCTAGTAAGGTTCTTATATAAACGGTCAAGGAATTTATAAATAAAATTCAATGTTTTCTTGGCGCTCTTGGCGTCCTTGGCGGTTAACCCGTCCTTATGCTGACACCAGCATTCTTAACTCCTGCGCAACTGCCGTCATGACACTGCGCCAGTCACCTGGCGTGGATTGGCGGAACAGGCGTATTGCCGGATACCAGGGAGAATCGTTTCTCTTCAATAGCCACCGCCATTCCCCTGCCGCCGGCAGCAGCGTCCAGACCGGCTTGCCCAACGCCCCTGCCAGATGGGTGACAGCTGTGTCGACAGAGATAACCAGGTCGAGGTTCATAATCAACGCGGCGGTATCGGCAAAATCGTCAATATCGCCCGTCAGGTCGATGAGCGGCATTCCAGGCGGTGGCGTATGAGCCTCAAGGGCTGCCTTGTCTTTTTGTAGGCTGTAGAAAGTTATGCCAGGGATTTCCGCCAGGGGGGCCATGGCTTGCAGGCCGCAGGTGCGGATATGGCCAACGATGTTGTCCGAGTTGCTGGCCCAGACTAATCCGACCCGGAGGTTTGGTCCGGCGGCATTGATTTTGTTGCGCCAGACGGCAATCGAATGTTGTCCGGCAGCCAGATATGGGATGTTTGCAGGAATAGTAGACAAGGTTGTGCCAAAAATATAGGGCAGACTCAGCAGGGGTACCACCAGGTCATATTTCGCCTGACGAATTGCCTCTGCTGTGTGTTCAATTAATTCATCACATCCGGGCAAAGTAGTCAATAGGCGCAGCAGCGGCTTCTTGGCGGAAAACAGCACGCTGCCGCCCCGGGCTTTGACCAGCGGCAGGTAACGGCAAAATTGCAGGGCGTCCCCGAAGCCTTGCTCATGATAAATCAGCAGGCGCTTGCCGGCAAAATTCTCGCCACACCAGCGCGGTTGGCCGCCAAACCATTCATAGAAATGGTGGAACCGTTTAATTTGAGTGCGCCATTCATATTCATAAAAGCCATGTTCCAGGTTGCCGCTTAACAAGATCGCGGTAGCGCGGTTATAGTATATTTCCAGATCTGTAGGATTCAGTGCTAAGGCCTGGTTATAAGCCGCAATGGCATTTTCCGCTTGTCCCTGGGCCTGTAAAGCATTGCCTAAATTAAGATAGGCATCGGCAAAATCCGGTTTGAGGGTAATTGCTTGTTTTAAGGCGGCGACTGCTTCGGGCAGTCTTTGCACTTTGAGCAGGCTGGTTCCCAGGTTAAACCATAATTCTTCACTGCCAGGGCAATTCGCTAAACCTGTTTGGTAGCATTGGATGGCGTCCAAGGATAAACTTTGTTTATTAAAGGCATTTCCCAAGTTAGTATAGGCACAGGCTAAACCCGGTTCGAGGGCGATAGCTTGTTGTAACGCTGTGACAGCTTCAGGCAGTCTGGACACTGCGAGCAGGATTGATCCCAGGCTGTACCACAGATCGGCATTATCCGGGCAGGCGGCCAAGCCTTGCCGATAGCATTGAATGGCATTCTCTGGCAGTCCCTGTTCATTAAGGGCGACTCCCCAGTTAATATAAGCATTGGCAAAATCGGGTTTAAGTGCAATGGCTTGTTGCAATGTATCGATGGCTTCGGAGAATCTTGACAGTACGATAAGGCTGGTTCCCAGGTTATACCACAGTTCAAAATTTTCAGGGTAGATAGCTAACCCTTCACGGCAGTATTGTATAGCATCCGTTATCACGTTTTGTTCGCTAGGGGCATTATCCGGTGATAGTTGTTGCCGTAACCCGGATTGGTTTTCATTCATACTGCTGCACCTGCTTTCCACATTTTTAATTCTTGGGCGACTGCTGTCATTACGCTGTCCCAATCACCTGGCGCGGACTGGCGGAACAGGCGCATGGTCGGATACCAGGGAGTATCGTTTCTGGCTAATAACCACTGCCATGAACCAGCCGTCGACAGCAACGTCCAGACAGGTTTACCCAGCGCGCCTGCCAAATGGGCTACGGCTGTATCGACCGACACAACAAGATCCAGGTTTATAATCAGCGCAGCGGTATCGGCAAAATCCGCAAGATCGTCTGTCAGGTCAATGAGCCGCATACCGGGTGGTGGCGTATAGGCCTCATTAGCTGCTTCGCCCTTTTGCAGGCTGTAGAAAGTCATGCCGGGTATGCCTGCCAGGGGGGACATAGCCTGCAGGCTGCAGGTGCGCGTTTGCCCGGGGATGTTTGCCTGATTACCGGCCCAGACTAATCCTACCCGCAGGTTTGTGCCAGGACAATTGAGTCTGCTGCGCCAGGCGGCAATTAAGTGCTGATTAGCAGTCAGATAGGGAATAGCTGCCGGAATAGTAGGTAGTGTAGTGCCAAAAATGTGAGGCAGACTCATAAGCGGCACGGAGAGGTCAAATTGTGTACAGGAAATTCTTTCTTCAGTTTGTTCTATTAGTTCATCAATTCCGGGAAAGTCGCTAAATAAACGCAGTAGAGGCTTCGGGACTGTAAATTGTACGCTGCCGCCCCGGGCCTTGACCAGCGGCAGGTAACGGCAAAATTGCAGGGTATCGCCGTAGCCTTGCTCATGATAAACCAGCAGGCGTTTACCGGCAAAATTTTCACCACACCAGCGCGGCTTGTCATCATACCATTCATAGAAATAACGGCATTGATTGGATTTAGTACGCCATTCATATTCAGCAAAACCACGGACCAGGTCACCACTTTGTAAGATAGCCACAGCACGGTTGTTATATATATCCGGATCTAAGGGATCCAGCGCTATGGCGCGGTCGTAAGCAGCGATGGCGTCTTCAACCTTCCCCTGGGTTTGGAGTGCAATTCCCAGATTAGTATAAGCGCCGGCAAAATCAGGGTTAAGCGCGATTGCTTGCTGCTGTGCTGCGGCGGCTTCAGCCGGTCTTTGCAATTGGAGATGGGCATTGCCCAAATTAATATAGGCGCTGATCAAATCCAGCTTGAGGGCAATTGCTTGCTGCAGTGCTGTGACAGCATCAGCTGGCCTTTGCACTTTGAACAGGGTGGTTCCCAAGTTAAACCATAATTCGGCATTGTCCGGGCAAACAGCTACACCTTGTTGGTAGCATTGAATGGCGTCCTCGGACAGATTCTGTTCATTAAGGGCGCCTCCCAAATTCATATAGGCATCAGCAAAATCCGGTTTATAAGCAATTGCCTTTCGCAATGCTTCTATGGCCTCAGACAATCTTGACATTTCGAGCAGGATGGTTCCCAGGCTATACCACAATTCGGCATTACCGGGGCAACTGGATAACCCTTGTTGGTAGCAATGAATGACGTCTTCGAACAGACCCTGCTCATAAAGGGCATACCCCAGCGACAGTTGTTGCCAAACCTCATATTGATGTTCATCCATCATGCATTACCTGCCTTTAACGCACTTAAATCCCGGGCAACTGTCGTCATTACACCACTCCAGTCGCCCGGAACGGACTGGCGGAACAGGCGCATGGTCGGATACCAGGGTGAATCGTTTCTGGACAGTAACCACCGCCATTCACCGGCTGCGGGCAGCAGTGTCCAGACAGGCTTGCCCAGCGCACCTACCAAATGGACTACAGCTGTGTCGATTGATATTACAAGATCCAGGTTCATAATCAAAGCGGCGGTGTCGGCGAAATCGGCAATATCCTTCGTCAGGTCAATGAGCTGCATCCCTGGCGGCGTGGCCGTCTCTTTGGCTGCTTCGCCTTTTTGTAGGCTGTAGAAAGTTACACCAGGTATATCTGCCAGGGGAGACATGGCCTGCAGGCCGCAGGTGCGGTTTTGTTCAGGCATGTGTGCCGGATCACCGGCCCAGACCAAGCCTACCCGCAGGTTTGCTTCAGAACAATTTATTTTGCCGCGCCAGGCGGCAACAGCGTGCCGGTCGGCATTTAAATACGGAATGTCCGCCGGGACAGTGTGCAGTGTTGTGCCAAAGATGTGGGGCAGGCTCATGAGCGGCACAGCCAGGTCGAATTGAGTCTCAGAAATTGTGTCCGCAGTATATTCTAGCAGTTCATCAATTCCAGGGAAATTGGCAAACAGGCGCAGCAGCGGCTGCTTGACCGCGAATTGCACGCTGCCGCCCCGGGCTTTGACCAGCGGCAGGTAACGGCAAAACTGCAGGGTGTCGCCGAAGCCTTGTTCATGAAAAATAAGCAGGCGTTTGCCGGGAAAACTTTCACCCTGCCAGCGCGGTTTATCAGCACACCATTCGAAAAAGTGACGGAACCCGTCGATTTTAGCGCGCCATTCATATTCGGCAAAACCGTTGGTCAGGTCACCGCTTAACAACATCGCCAGAGCGCGGTTTAGGTATACTTCCGGAAAGTTGGGATTGAGGGCAATAGCCTGATTATAAACAGCGATGGCGTTTTTAGCCTTTCCCTGGGACTGCAGTGCAGTTCCCAGGTTAGTATAGGCATCGGCAAAATCAGGTTTGCACGCGATTGCCTGTTGCAATGCTTCAACCGCCTCAGGCAGTCTTGACACTGCAAGCAGGGTGGCTCCCAGGCTGTACCATAATTCGGCATTGCCGGGGCAGCGAGCTAAACCTTCCCGGTAACATTGAATGGCTTTTTCGAACAAGCCCTGCTCATACAGGGCATATCCCAGCGACAAGTGGTGCAGGATTCTGGCTTGACTTTCACTCACTATATTTCAGCTTCCTTTCACATTCCGCATGCGACAGTTCCTGGGCGACTGTTGTCATTACGCCGGTCCAGTCACCTGGAGCGGACTGGCGGAACAGACGCATGGTCGGATACCAGGGAGAATCATTTCGGGCCATTAACCACCGCCATGTATTTATTGCCGGCAGCAGAGTCCAGACAGGCTTGCCCAGCGCGCCTGCCAAATGCGCTACAGATGTATCAACCGCTATAATAAGATCAAGGTTCATAATCAGTGCGGCGGTGTCGGCAAAATCATCAATATCGTCAGTAAGGTCGATGAGCCGCATGCCGGGCGGCGGTGTGGCGGCTTCCCCTGCGGCTTCACCTTTTTGCAGACTGTAGAAAGTCACGCCGGAGATGCTGGCCAAGGGCGACATCGCTTGCAGGCCGCAAGTGCGAATTTGCCAAGGAATGTTTTTTGGATTACCGGCCCAGACCAGCCCTACCCGCAGGTTTGATCCGGGACGTTTCATTTTATCCTGCCAGATGTTGATGCAGTGCTGATCGGCAGTTAAATAAGGAATGTCTGACGGAATCGTAGGTAATGTTGTGCCAAAAATGTGGGGCAAACTCAGCAGGGGCACGGCCAGGTCAAAATGTGTCCGGAAAATTGCCGCCGGAGTATGCTCGATTAGTTCATCAATTCCAGACAAATGACCAAATAAGCGCAGCAGGGGCTGGGGAGCCGAAAATTGCACGATACCGCCCCGGGCTTTGACCAGCGGCAGGTAACGGCAAAACTGCAGGGCGTCGCCGTAGCCTTGCTCATGAAAAATAAGCAGACGTTTGCCGGAAAAATATTCACCGCACCATTGCGGCCGGTCGTCACACCAATCATAAGAATGACGATAGCGGTTCGCTTTCCTGCGCCACTCATATTCGGCAAAGCCGCGGGCCAGGTCGCCGCTAAGCAAGATTGCCAGCGAACGGTTATGATATATTTCCGGGTTTTTAGAATCCAGTGTGAGAGCTTGGTTATAAGCAATGATGGCGTTCTCAACCTTTCCCTGGTACTGTAAGGCAATTCCTAGATTAGTGTAGGCGTCAGCAAAATCCGGCTGGCATGCGATGGTCTGTTGCAATGCTTCAACAGCCTCAGGGTGTTTTTGCAGTTCGAGAAAAGCAGTCCCCAGGCTGAACCACAATTGGGCATCGTCAGGACAAATGGCTAACCCCTGCCGGTAGTATTGGATGGCATTCTCGGGCAGGCCTTGCTGTTTAAGGGCATGGCCCAGATTAATATAAGCATTGGCCAGGTCCGGTTTAAGCGCAATAGCCTGTTGCAACGCCTGGAGTGCTTCAGGCAGGTTTGGCAATTCAATAAGGGCTGTACCCAGGTTATACCATAAATGGGCATTGCCGGGGCAAACCGCTAACCCATTGCGGTAGCATTGAATGGCGTTTTCGGACAGGCCTTGTTCGTTGAGGGCATTTCCCAGATTAATATAGGCACCGGCGAAATCCGGTTTGAGGGCGATGGCCTGTTGCAACGCTTCGACGGCATCGGACAGTTTTGACAGCTTGAGAAAGGAATTTCCCAGGTTAAACCATAATTCGGCATTATCAGGGCAGATAGCTAAACCTTCACGGTAGCATTGAACGGCGTCCTCCGGCAGACCCTGCTCATTAAGGGAACTCCCCAACGAAAGATGCTGCAGTACTCTGGATAGGTTTTCACTCATACTGTTACACCTGCTTTCCATTTAATGATAAAGGTAATTATTTTGCTGTTGACGTTGATAGTGTTCTTAACTCCTGAGCGACTGCCGTCATTACGCTGCTCCAGTCGCCCGGAGAACTCTGGCGGAACAGGCGCATTGTCGGATACCAGGGAGTATCGCTTCTGGCTAATAACCACCGCCATTCACCGGCTGCCGGCAGCAGCGTCCAGACCGGTTTGCCCAGGGCGCCGGCCAGATGGGCGACGGCTGTGTCAATGGAGATCACAAGATCGAGGTTCATAATCAGCGCTGCAGTATCGGCGAAGTCTTCAATATCGTCCGTCAGGTCAATGAGCTGCATGTTAGGTGGCAGTGTATTGGCCTGTTTGGCGGCCTCGCCCTTTTGCAGGCTATAGAAAGTTACGCCAGGTATGCCTGCCAGGGGCGACATGGCCGGCAGGCCGCAGGTGCGGATTTGTCCGGCCATGTTTGCCGGATTGCCGGCCCATACCAGTCCAACCCGCAGGTTTGAGCCGGGGCATTTCATTCTGTCGCGCCATGCGGCTATACAGTGTTGATCGATAGTCAGATATGGAACATCTGACGGAATTGTCGGTAAGGTTGTACCGAAAATATAAGGCAAACTCAGCAGCGGTACTGCCAGGTCGGATTCTGTTCGGGCAATGGCTGCTGGGCTGTGTTCTACCAGTTCATCAATTCCGGGACAGTCAGCCAACAGGCGCAGCAGCGGCTGCTTGGCCGAGAACTGCACGATGCCGCCCCGGGTCTTGACCAGCGGCAGGTAACGGCAAAATTGCAGGGTGTCGCCGCAGCCTTGTTCATCATAAACCAGCAGGCGTTTGCCGGAAAAATTCTCGCCACGCCAGCGCGGTTTGTCATCAAACCATTCGTAAAAATGATGGAGCCTGCCGGGTTTGGTGCGCCACTCATATTCGGCAAAACCACGGGCCAGGTCGCCGCTCAGCAGGATAACCTGGGCGCGGTTGGTATATAAGTCCGGATCTGTGGGAGACAGCGAGATAGCGTGGTCATATGCAGCGATGGCCTCCCCGGCTTTTCCCTGGGACTGCAGCGCATTTCCCAGGTTATTGTAGGCCCCGGCTAAATCTGGTTTAAGATCAATGGCCTGTTGCAGAGTAGCGACGGCTTCGTTTGGTTTGTGCAGCAGGAGCAGGCCGTTTCCCAGATGCATATACGCTTCGGCGAAATCCGGTTTGAGGGCGATGGCCTGTTGCAGCGCTTTGACGCCCTCGGCCGCCTGCGCCGCTTCCAGCAGGATGCCTCCCAGGTTATACCACAATTTGGCATCTAAAATACACTTGTAATTCGGCCGCAGCGCAATTGCTGCCTGAAAGCTACGGCTTGCTTCAGCAAGCTGCCCCAGGCTGTGGAAGGCTGCTCCCAGGCCGCACAATGGTTTGAAATAATTGGGCTTGAGGGTCACCGCCTGGCGGAAACTGGTGAGAGCGTCTGTTAATTGGTTTTGGGCCAGCAATGTGCGTCCTAATTGATAATGGGCCACAGCGCTGGCTGGTTTCAGGGCCAATGCCTGCCGGAAACATTCGGCCGCTTCGGCCCATTGTTCCTGCTTATACAAAGACTTCCCCAGTTTCATATACAATGCCGCTGCTCTGGCCGGATTGCCGTCAGCAGCAAGATTCCCGGCTTTCACGGAAATTTGCTGCAGGCCTCCGTATGAGGGTTCACTCATGCTATTACACCTGCTTTCATCAGTTTATAATAGAGGCTATTACAAAATACTCACGTGCATTGCGTTTGCCTAACATACAAATTTGCTGTGTGGCTTCCTATATGGCTTAGCATCCGGGTATTTTGTAACAGCTTTAAAGAATTTTAAGGAAAGTGATGTTTTTTTGAAACACACTCTAGTAAGGGGTAATTCCTCTAGTTACATTCAAAAATTAATGGGATTTTCAACCAGATAAATGCAAAAAAGCCTACCTGTTCTTTGAGTAGGCTTTGGTGAGGGGGAGAAAACGATTAACCGCCAAGGGCGCCAAGAACGCCAAGGTATTAACTGTTTTTTGGCGTTCTTGGCGTTTTTGGCGGTTAGAAATTTCTTTAACAATGTGGTTATTATTTTGCTGTTGCCGAAATCAGCGTTCTTAATTCCCGGGCGACTGCCGTCATTACGCCGCCCCAGTCGCCGGGAGCGCTCTGACGGAATAACCGCATGGTCGGGTACCAGGGGCAATCGTTTCTGGCCACCAGCCACCGCCAGATATTTTCCGCCGGCAGCAGCGTCCAGACAGGCTTGCCCAGTGCGCCGGCCAAATGGGCTGCAGCCGTGTCAATGGATATAACAAGATCAAGGTTCATAATCAGTGCGGCGGTGTCGGCAAAATCGGTAATATTGCCTGTCAGGTCAATAAGGCGCAGACCGGGCGGCGGTGCGCCGGCTTCGCTGGCCGCCTCACCGGTTTGCAGGCTGTAGAAAGTCACGCCGGGTATGCCGGCCAGGGGCGACATAGCTTGCAGGCCGCAGGTGCGGATTCGCCCGGGGATGTTTCCCGGACCGCCGCCCCAGACGAGTCCTACCCTTAAGTCTGAGTCAGGGCTGTTCATTTTGTTGCGCCAGGCAGCGATGCAGGGCTGGCCGGCAGTAAGATAAGGAACCTCCGACGGGATCGTATGTAGTGTTGTACCAAAAATATGAGGCAGCGTCAGCAGGGGTACGGCCAGGTCAAATTGTGTCCGGGCTAATGTCTCCGCAGTATGTTCGATGAATTCATCGACCCCGGGTAAATGAGCAAATAAGCGCAGCAATGGCTGGGGGGCCGAGAATTGCACGATACCGCCCCGGGCTTTGACCCGCGGCAGGTAACGGCAAAATTGCAGGGCATCGCCGAACCCTTGCTCATGATAGACCAACAGGCGTTTGCCGGAAAAATTTTCCCCATACCATTGCGGCTTGTCGTTGCACCAGTCATAAGCATGGCGATAGCGGCGGACTTTAGTCCGCCATTTATATTCAGCAAAGCCGCGGGCCAGGTTGCCGCTGAGCAGGATAGCCAGCGAACGGTCACAATATACGTCTGGCTCCCCGGGATTCAGCGCAATCACGCGATCATAAGCAGCAATTGCTGCTTCTGCCTCTCCCAGGAACTGGAGGGAATTTCCCAGGCTATTATAGGCATCGGTAAAATAAGGTTTACGGTTAACGGCCTGCTGCAGTGCGGTGACGCCTTCCGGCAGTCTGTGCAGGTCAATAAGTACAGTCCCCAGGTTGAACCATAATTCGGCATTATCAGGACAAATAGCCAATCCCTGTTGGTAGAAGTAAATGGCATCGGCGGAAAGGCCTTGCTCATCAAGGGCATATCCCAGATTAATATAAGCACCGGCCAAATCCGGTTTAAGCGCGATGGCCTGTCGCAGCGCCTGGATGGACTCAGACAGTCTTTGCAGCGCAAGCAGGTCGGTTCCCAGGTTATACCATAATTCGCTGCTATCGGGGAAAATCTCCAGCCCTTGTTTATAGCAGTGTATGGCTTCCTCTGTCAGGCCTTGCTCTTGTAGGGTATTACTCAGGCAAATATAGGCATAGAGACAATCCGGTTTGAGCGCAATTGCCTTTTGCAGCGCCTGGACGGCTTCAGGTAGTTTTGACAGGGACAGCAGGGCGGTTCCCATGACAAACCATAATTCGGCGCTGCCGGGATAAAAGGCCAGTCCCTGTTGGTAGCAGTGAACGGCGTCTTCCAGCAGGCCTTGTTCCTTTAAGGCATTTCCCTGCGCAAGCTGCTGCAGCGCCGCGGATTGATTTTCATTCATGATGTTGCACCTGCTTTCAAAACTTGTGAGGTTCGTATATAAATCTTCTGGGAATTTATAAAATAAAATTCAATGTTTTCTTGGCGCTTTTGGCGTCCTTGGCGGTTAACCCGTTCCTTAGACGCTCACTAATGTGGCTGTTTTTTAAACTTTTGCTGACGCCAGCATTCTTAATTCATAGGCAACTGCCGTCATAACACTGCTCCAGTCGCCTGGCGCGGACTGGCGAAACAGGCGCATGGCCGGATACCAGGGAGTATCATTTCTGGACAATAGCCACCGCCATTCTCCGGCCGCCGGCAGCAACGTCCAGACAGGCTTGCCCAGTGCGCCAGCCAAATGAGCGACGGCTGTATCGACCGTTATAACAAGATCGAGATTCATAATTAACGTAGCTGTATCAGCGAAATCGGTAATTTCCTCAGTCAGGTCAATAAACTGCATACCGGGCGGCGGTGTACCGGCTTGACTGGCCGCCTTGCCTTTTTGCAGGCTGTAGAAAATCACGCCGGGTATGCCGCATAGAGGAGACATTGCTTGCAGGCTGCAGTTGCGGATATATTTATTCGTATTATCCGGATTGCCGCTCCAGACTAATCCTACCCGAAAGGTTGCTCCAGGGCCTTTTACTTTGCCGCGCCATGCGGCAATGCAGTGTTTAGCCGTAAATAGGTAAGGAGTGTCCGCCGGAACAGTAGGTAGTGTTGTGCCAAAAATATAGGGCAGACTCAGCAACGGTACCACTAGGTCAAATTGTATCCGGGCTATTGCATCTGCAGTATGTTCTACCAGTTCGTCAACTCCGGATAAATGCGCAAATAAGCGCAGCAGGGGCTGGGGAACCGAAAATTGCACAGTACCGCCCCGGGCTTTGACCAACGGCAGGTAGCGGCTGAATTGGATGATGTCCCCGAGACCTTGTTCGGCATAAACCAGTAACCGTTTGCCGGAAAAGCTTTCGCCATGCCAGTGCGGCAAGTCGCTACTCCATTCATGATAAAAACGGTACCGTTTGGATTTGGTGCGCCGTTCATATTCGGCAAAACCGCGGGCCAGGTCACCGCTCAACAAAGTAGCCATCGAACGGTTGATATATACATCCGGTTCTGTGGGATTCAACGCAATAGCGCGATTATAAGCCTTAATGGCATCTTCTGCCTTTCCCTGGGCCTGCAGCGCATTTCCCAGGTTGCTATAGGCTGCGGCAAAATCCGGTTTGAGGGCGATCACCTGTTGAAACACTTCTACAGCTTCAGACAGTCTTTGCAAGTTGAGAAGGGCATGCCCCAAATTAGTATAGGCAGCGGCAAAATCGGGTTTGAGCGCAATAGCCTGCTGCAGCGCGGCGGCTCCGTCAGGCAGTCTCTGCAGTTCGATAAAAGCAGTTCCGAGGTTGAACCATAATTGGACATTGTCCGGACAGATGGACAGCCCTTGTTGATAGCAGTGAATGGCATCCGTCGACAGGCCTTGCCCGGCCAGTGCAAATCCCAGGTTGGTATAAGCCTCGGCTAAATCCGGCTTGAGCGAAATGGCCTGTTGTAACGCCTGAACTGCCTCAGGCAACCTGGGCACTGTAAGCAGGTCGGTTCCCAGGTTGTACCATAATTCAGCATTATCGGGATAAAGTGCCAGCCCTTGTTGGTAGTGGTGGATGGCTTTCTCTGATAATCCCAGTTCCTTAAGGGCATTTCCCTGAAAAAATTGCTGCAGCGTTGCGGTTTGGCTTTCATTAATCATGGTTGCACCTGCTTTCCTTTATTCTTTTGCAGCTGACAGCGTCTTTAAATCACGGGCGACTATATTCATTACGCCGCTCCAGTCCCTAGGTGCGCTCTGGCGGAACAGGCGCATAGTCGGGTACCACGGTGTATCACTTCCAGCCAATAACCACCGCCATTCACTGGCTGCCGGCAACAGCGTCCAGACAGGCTTGCCCAGGGCGCCAGCCAAATGGGCGACAGCTGTATCAATGGAGATAACAAGATCAAGGTTCATAATTAGTGCGGCAGTATCGGCGAAATCGGCAATATCGTCCGTCAGGTCAATGAGCCGCATCCCGGGCGGCGGCGTACGAGCCTCATCGGCTGCTTCGCCTTTTTGCAGGCTGTAGAAAGTCGTGCCAGGTATGTCAGCCAGGGGGGACATGGCCTGCAGGCCACAGGTACGGATTTGTCCAAGGATGTTTTCCGGATCACCGGCCCAGACCAAGCCTACCCGGAGGTCTGAACCGGAGTCATTCATTTTGCCGCGCCAGGCAGTAATAGCGTGCTGTTCGGCAGTCAGATAAGGAACGTTTGCCGGGATAGTGCGTAATGTTGTGCCGAATATGTGGGGCAAACTCATTAGGGGCACCGTTAGATCGCATTGTGTCCCGGCAATTGTTTCTGCAGTATGTTCTAGCAGTTCATCAACTCCGGGTAGATGCGCAAACAGGCGCAGCAATGGCTGCTTGGTTGAGAATTGCACAATACCGCCCCGGGCTTTGACCAGCGGCAGGTAACGGCAAAATTGCAGGGCATCGCCGCAGCCCTGCTCGTCATAAACCAGCAGACGTTTGCCGGAAAAATTTTCTCCGCGCCAGCGTGGCCGGCCGTCAAACCATTGGTAAAAGTCATGGATCCGGCCGATTTTAAGGCGCCACTCATATTCGGCAAAGCCACGGGCTAGGTCGCCGCTCAGCAGGATAGCCATTGACCGGCTGCCATAGGCTTCCGGATCTCGGGGATTCAGCGCAATGGCGCGGTCATACGCGGTGATGGCCTCTGCCGCCTTCCCGAGGAACAGCAGAGTATTTCCCAGATTACTATAGGCGGCGGCAAAATCCGGTTTGCGGGCGATAGCCTGATTGAACGCCTGCCGGGCTTCCGATAGTCTGTGTAAGGCGAAAAAAACCGTTCCCAGGTTGTACCACAACTCAGCGCTACGGGGGCAGACAGCTAGGCCCTGCTGGCAGCAGCGGACGGCATCTTCGGACAGGCCTTGTTCGATAAAGGCGATTCCCAGTAGGCAGTAAGCGCTTATATCATCCGGCCGGCCGGCGATTGCTGCCTGCAGGCGGCGTATTTTTTCAGAAGTTGTTCCGGGAATGGCATCCAACGGCGCCGCTGTCTTTTTAAAATGTGCCGCCGGCCCGTGCTTTTGCGCTTGCCCGGAGAGTTGCCGGAGCATTCCCGGCTGGTTTTCACTCATGCTGTCACACCTGCTTTCCGTGGCTGATTATAATGGTAATTCCAGTAATTACATTCATCAATCCACGAAATTTTCAACCTGTTGCATGTAGGCACTTATATGGTGGCAAAAGCCGGCAACCGCATGACTGCGGAATTGCCGGCTTTCATCATTTGTTTTTTAAATAACCTTTATTCAACTGATATTAGGAGTCGTTGGTTTACAGTATCGAAGTAATGGATACGGCAGTTGCCTTAATTGCAACAGTAACTACGTTGTTCTGATTGAATTTGAGTGCTGCAGACGCTGGAATAATTGCTTCGAATGTTGATACTGTTGACCAGTTAAGAGGCGTGTAAGATACTTCACCCATAAGAGTGTCAGTGGTAATAGAGCTAACTACCCCTTGAATCATGTTCATCGAAGGTACACTATAAGTATGTCCCATTATATAACCCTCCTCTCTTACTCATTGTTTTGTTGTAAGGAGCTGCTTACAATAATTAATATTCAATAAACTTTTATTATTAAACGGGGCTATCCTGCTGTAGTGAAATTTAATGCTGCAAGTAACGGTATCGCTGCGGGAAAAACGTGGTGATCGCGACGCATTAACAGAACAAACCGGCATTCGCTGTGCGAATGCCGGTTTTGAAATAAATCCTGTTTATTTTGAAAGTGTTACATCAACCGGAAGAGCAAAGCCCAAAATAGTATTGCCAACACTAAATTTGGTGGCAGATGTTTTGGTAATGGTAGATGTCCAGGTAGACGGAGTTTGCAGCGGTTGGAGATAAATCTTCGCTACATAAGCATCTGCTATTTTACTAAAGATTGATGCAGTAAACTGATTTCTTTGACTTGCCATTATAGAAACCCCCCTTCTTGTATTTGAATTGTGGGATGTAAGAGCTCCTTACAGTGATTAACATTCATGGCCCTTTGTTTTTTAAACGGGATTTTCGGTACAGCTTTATATTTTTATCCGGCCGGTCTATGGGGGAATTTACCAATAATCTCTATTATTGAAATTACCGGCCGGATTAGATAGCCCCTTCAACGAAAACAGGCACTGCAATAAAACAGCAATATCATGGTTACTATTGTTGTGACAATGGTACATTTATGTGTGTTATTAATAGAACGGCGGGAGCAATCGTGCCGGGTTTTGTTATAATATTAAATTTGTTAGTAAAAATATGGATGAAATAACGACAATAATGATAATAAAGATAAACAAACTAAATAAAACCATAATTATTATTGACTTATGTTAAAATATGGATTATATTGTATGTTAAAGCTATATTTTACAAATATATCCTCGTTTACCTAATTGCAGCAAAAATATAATTTAATTGTAAAATCTGTCTTACATACGCAAGCAAGAAGAATAGTCATAGATTGGCGTGTGATGTTTGTGCATAACACGTCTTTTTGTTTTTTGTATACAGCCTATTCCGTTCCCTGCCTTATGGACATGTATTATCCGGGAAAGACGGAATACGGAGTATAATTAGCTTTCATCAGAGCGATTCGGGCCGAGTAAAGAGTCAGGCCGGGTGCAGGCACGGTGAAAGTAGAACGAATCACTGTGTACCAGTGATGAATTGCTGACGAAAGGAGGCTAATTTTACGCGAAGCAGGGTTTTTTCAATTATTGCGGTTTTATTTAACGCGGAAAGGATGAGATTATGCTACAAAACAAATCGTTACTACGCAGCGGCGCCTGCTGCCTGGTAACTGTCCTGGCGCTGGTTCTCGGTACGGCCGCGCCGGTTTCGGCTGCGCAAAGACCGGATGCCGGTCAAATTGCCGACAGTGTCAAGGAAATGAAGCCGGTGGTACCTTCCAAAGCCAGAGTCACCTTTCAGATCAAGCAGGCAGACCGGGAGCAAAAACAGGAGCCGACACAGCAGGAGGGCGCCAGGATTAAGGTCCAGGCCATCCATATCACCGGACAAGACCTTTACAGTGAGGACAAGCTGCAAGGTTTGGTCCAGGATGCTGTTGGCCGGGAAGTAACACCGGCTGAATTGCAGGCTGTGGCCCGGCGGGTCGCGCACTACTTTAACGAGCAGGGCTATATTGTGGCCGGCGCCGATGTTCACCCTCAGGACAGTAAGGACGGTATTGTGGAGATCGCTGTCGTACCCTGCCGGTACGGCAGTATTGACCTTAAAAATCACTCCCGGCTGAGCAGCGATACTGTCAACGGCTTTCTCGGCCAAATCAAAACCGGCGATTATGTAAAAAAAGACGTGCTGGAACGCACGCTGCTGCTGATCAGCGATCTGGACAGTGTCAGCATCAATGCCACCCTGATGGTAGGCAAAACCAACGGCACGTCCCAGCTGATTGTGGAAATCAACGCTGTCAGTGAATTGACCTCGCAGTTTTCTTGGGACAACTATGGCAACCGTTTTGCCGGGGAAGACCGCGGCAACGTCAGCCTGAACCTCAATAACCTCAGCGGCCGGGGGGATACGATGCGGCTCGGCGGCAATAACTCCGGGGAAGGCATGAGCAATTATAACTTCGGTTACCAGCTGCCGGTAGGCAGCCGCGGCGCTGTGGTGGGAGTCAGCTATTCCCAGCTGCACTACAGCCTGGGAAGTGATTTTGACGACCTTAATGCCAATGGTTCCTTAAAGGACACGGGAATTTACGCCCTATACCCCCTTGTTCGCGCCCGTGACCACAATCTTTATGTGCAACTTGGCTATGACCATAAAAAAATTCAGGACCGCAC
>JAEYSJ010000340.1 GCA_023434855.1 Bacillota bacterium
GTGCAGCATTGTGCTATGGAGAATCATTGTGCATATGCTTACATTGATAATAACGGCAAAATTACGGTGGTGTCTTCCACCCAAATTCCCCATATCTGCCGTCGCATTGTCGGTCAGGCTTTAGGCGTTCCCTGGGGTAAAGTAAGAATAATCAAACCTTATGTGGGCGGTGCTTTTGGTAGTAAACAGGATGCTGTAGTGGAACCGTTGACGGCTTTTCTAACAACTATTGTCAATGGTCGTCCTGTTAAACTGGAACTTTCCCGTGAAGAAACTTTTATCGCTTCCCGGGTGCGACATGCAATATCTTTCAAGTTCAAAACAGGAGTGAAAAAGGACGGAACAATTCTCGCCAGGGAGTTACAGGCAGTTTCGCTCAATGGAGGTTATGCATCTCATGGACATTCCGTTGCCGGAAACTGTGGCACTAAATTCAGACATCTTTACAATCAAAAGGGCATTTATTATGAAGCCAAATCGGTTTACACCAATATGCCCACAGCAGGAGCCATGAGGGGTTATGGCATTCCCCAGGTGAAATTCGGCCTGGAGTGTCACATGGAGGATATTGCCAAATCCCTTTCCCTTGACCCTATCGAATTTCGTTTAAAAAATCTCAATAAAGAAGGCTATGTTGATCCGCTGAGTGGCATTGTTGTTGGCAGTAACGGTCTGCCTGAATGCATCGCTAAAGGGAAGGAATTAATTCACTGGGATGAGAAAAAAGCAAATCGTCTGACACAACAGGGCGGAAAACGGCGAGGACTGGGCATGGCCTGTTTTAGTTATGCCACCGGAACCCATCCGGTGGGATTAGAATTCGCCGGCGCCCGGATCGTGATGAATGAGGATGCATCAGTACAGTTGCAGGTTGGCGCTACTGAGATTGGGCAGGGCAGTGATACGGTATTTTGCCAGATGGCGGCCGAAACAATTGGGATTCCCATAGAAATGGTGTATATTGTCTCAGAACAGGATACTGATATTTCACCAGTTGATACAGGGTCTTACGCTTCCCGCCAGACATATGTTACTGGAATGGCTGTTCGCAAAGCGGCGGAAGAAATCAAAAACAAAGTGCTAAATTATGCCAGGGGCATGACAGATATTCCGGTTAACGCCCTGGAAATAGCGGCTGGCTGGCTGGTGTACCGGCATAATGGAGAAAAAATCATGCCAATAGCCGAAGTGGCCCTTGACAGTCACAGCCATCAGGTAATGGCAGCGCCCTTTACCGCCGATGTTTGCAATAATGCCAGAGTAAATGCTTTGGCTTATGGCTGTACTTTTGCGGAAGTCGAAGTAGATATTGCCACAGGCAGGGTGGAAGTTTTAGAGATTATTAATATACACGACGCCGGGAAGATAATTAATCCAAAACTTGCTGAAGCGCAAGTGCATGGGGGTATGAGCATGGGATTAGGTTATGCCTTATATGAGCAATTGCTCTTCGATCCTGAAACCGGCAAACCGCTCAACAATAATCTGCTTGATTATAAATTGATGACCATCATGGATACACCGGAATTTAGCGTGGATTTTATCGAAACATATGAGCCTACCGGTCCTTACGGCAATAAAGCTTTAGGAGAACCGCCGGCGATTTCTCCGGCGCCGGCGATTAGAAACGCCATTTTGGATGCGACAGGGGTAAAAATTAATGAACTGCCGATGAATCCTGAGCGGTTATTTAGGAAGTTTAGGGAAGCAGGCTTGATATAGCAAAGAAAGACTGGTGAAGTAAGTATGTATTGCATAAAGAAATACGAAGAAGCATGTTCGGTGGAACATGCTATCAACTTACTGCAAACCAATGCTAACGCCAGGCTGATTGCCGGCGGCAGTGATATCCTGATAAAAGTCCGGGAAGGGAAAATGCAGAACGCGGAATTAATCAGTATCCATCGGCTGCCTGAATTGCAAGGCATTATTAAGGGCGAGGATGGCACAATTAATATTGGTTCCGGCACCAGTTTCAGCCACATAGCAAAACATTCGCTTATCAGTCAATATGTTCCCGTTTTAGGCGAAGCGGCTGATTTGGTGGGCGGACCACAAATCCGCAATATCGGCACAATTGGCGGTAATATCTGTAATGGGGTTACTTCGGCTGACAGTGCCCCTACACTTTTTGCTTTGAATGCTCAATTGCGTATTCAAGGCCCGAGCGGTACCAGGATAACGGCCATTCAGGACTTTTACCAAGGTCCGGGGCAGGTTGACCTGGGGCATGCGGAAGTCTTAACCGCAATTTTGATTACACCGGAGAATTATCAAGGTTTTGGCGGCTGTTACGTCAAATACGCCATGCGTAGTGCCATGGATATTGCCACATTAGGCTGTGCCGCGCTTTGCCGGCTCCAGAATGAAAAGATCGTGGCGGATTTCCGGCTGGCTTTGGGAGTGGCTGGTCCTATACCGCTGCGCTGTTTAAAAACCGAAGAATTTGTTAAAGGGAAAATCTTCAGTGAAGATTTATTGCAGCAGATCGGCGTGAGGGCGGCGGCTGAAGTAAACCCCAGGACGTCATGGCGAGCTTCCCGCGAATTCAGGCTTCATTTGGTGACTGAATTAAGCCGGAGGGTGTTTAAGCAGGCTTTTGCAAAAGCAGGGGGTGAGATCTAATGACTGCCCGGAAAATTGCTTTTAAAGTAAATGGCAAAGACCTGTCGCTGGAAATTGATGTCCGGGAATCGTTATTGGAAGTGCTGCGTAACAGATTACAGCTAACAGGGGTGAAAAAGGGCTGTGCTGTTGGGGAGTGCGGCGCCTGTACGGTACTCATTGACGGTGAGCCTTTTGATTCCTGCATTTTCTTAGCTGTCTGGGCCGACGGCCGGGAAATAAGGACTATTGAAGGTGAAGCCAAAGACGGTAAGTTGTCCAAAGTTCAACAGTCCTTTGTTGATGAAGCTGCCGTACAATGCGGTTTTTGTACACCTGGTTTTATCATGTCTATTACGGCGATGACAGAAAGCGGGCAAAGGTTTTCGATAAAAGAAATTAAGAAAAATTTATCAGGTCATATGTGTCGCTGTACCGGGTATCAAAATATTATCAAAGCCGCAGAAAAAGCGTTACAGGATTAGAGTGGGTATTTTGTAACAGTCTCTAAAATGCTGGGGAGGTAACATGATGCTGCTTGTTGGTAATGGACGGCTCATCACGGGAAATGATACTCAGCCATACCTTGCTGACGGTTGTCTGGTTATTAAAGACAATTTAATTCTTGAAGTCGGCGGGACGGCAGATATGCGGCGAAAGCACGCGGCAAGCGAATTTCTTGACGCTAAAGGCAAAGTTATCATGCCTGGTATGCTAAATGCCCATATGCATTTATACAGTACTTTTGCCCGGGGGCTGGCCCTCAAAGATGCGCCGCCGGAAAATTTCACCCAAATTCTGGAGCGTCTGTGGTGGCGGCTGGATAAAGTATTGACACTGGAAGAGATATATTATAGTGCTTTGGTACCTATGCTTGATTGTATAAAGAATGGCACAACAACGGTATTTGATCACCATGCCAGCCCGGGCGCCGTAAGGGACAGCCTGTTTATCATTGCCAGGGCAGCTAGCCAAGTTGGTGTCAGAACCTGTCTGTGCTACGAAGTATCTGACCGGGATGGGGCGGCAGTAACGGCTCAGGGCATTGCCGAGAATATTGAATTTATAAAATATGCTGGTCAGGCGCAAGATGATATGGTCCGAGGCATGTTCGGCCTGCATGCATCGTTAACGCTAAGCGATCAGACTTTGAGAAAATGCTGTGAGGCCAATCGCAATTCCGGAGCAGGTTTTCATATCCATACTGCGGAAGGTATCGAGG
>JAEYSJ010000040.1 GCA_023434855.1 Bacillota bacterium
GGCTATGTCTGCGCCTGTCAATACATCGGGTTTCGCGAGGATTTCCCGGGCATTGGCCTGGCGGGTGAGCAGTTCGGAATCAAGAAGGTCATAAGCGATCAAACGAACTAACTCACCGAGATAGCGGCCGGAACACATTTTCTCCAAGCGTTGGGTGTTGGGTTTTTCCGTGATACTATCAAGGATGTCGTCATATACGGTCAAAGGTAGTTTATCAAAATTGCCTGATTCGATATTAATGATCATGGGGGCATTGGTCCAGGGCGTGGAATGTTCCAGGTAAGCGGTGTTATGTCCGGTGCCGACTATGCAGCCAATATCAGCGCAGGGATCGCTATAAGCTGCCGTTAACAGCGTGCCGACTGTATCGTTAAGAACCACTTGCGGGATAACGTTAAGAATTCCCTGCCGCTTCAAAGCATCGGCAAGCAATTTATTCACATCCTGGCCTACAACTCCCTGAGTGCCAATTTCTTTGGACCAGTCCAGGGCAATGGCGTCATTGGCATTGGTTTGACGGCTGGGAAAAGAAAAAGTATGTCCCAAAGGATAGAAGACATCAGGTGTAATCACTTCAGCGATCTGTTGGGCGATAAAATCAAATAAGTCAGTTGCTGTCGATTCTCCGGAAATATAGTTGTATTGCCCGAGGGGGTCTTTGAGCGGCTTGGAATGATGGGCATGGATGGTAAAGCGGCCTTCACCAAGTAATTCCGCTAATAAAACCCGCACGTTTGTGCCACCAAAATCAAGGGCAAGAAACTTGCCTGTTTCTTCGCCGGAAGGTGTGGCTAAATAGGAGGGCAGCATTTTAAGGGATCTTGGCCGTCCGCCAAGCCCATCAGTCATTTCTTGCTTAAAGGTTTGAGCAATAGTCAAAATTTGCGGCAGTGGGACGGTCAATTGTTGTTTAACCTTATTAAGGGCATTAGGCAGTTTTGTCATGAGAATCTCTCCGTTCAGGTATTGTCAACATTATAACACAACTTACCCGGTCATATCCGTAGTGTGCAAGCTAGTATTATTAAAAATTCATACTTTTGGCAATTGCATTGATGATGTGCTTTTCGGCAATTCGCTCAGCGATAAATAAATAGGTAGTGCTGTCGATTTCCCGGAAATAATTGCCTAAAAACTTATGTGGCTAATATTGCTGATATTACAAAGGAGCAGTCATTCCGGGACAAGGCAGTAGCATCTTAGGTAAGGTTATTTTTGTTTCAGAGACACAAGATCTACGGATCAGAGGCTGGAATGAAATGATGATTATCCGGTAATTATATTTTAAGGAGGTGATCACAAATGGACAAACAATATCACTCAATGCAAGAGCTGGATGCTTCGCTGCCGGATAAGCATGAGGTTGCCGCAGAGCTTGGGATACCGCTGGATCAGGGACATAATGAAGATTTGACGACCAGGGAAGTCGGAAAAATTGGCGGCAAGATTGGTGGGGAAAAGGTAAAAAAGATGATTGAGATGGCTGAGGCCCAGATGGCTAACTCGGATAGTCAAACCTAATTACATTATACAAGGGGTAATAATGAATATATTCCGCAGGAAAGATCTTACTGCACTGCTAGCCACCGGCAAACGTCAAACCCTGCCCAAAACTCTTGGTGCTTTTGATTTGGTGATACTAGGGATCGGCTGTATTATCGGGACCGGCATCTTTGTATTAACAGGGGTCGCGGCAGCAAACTTCGCCGGTCCGGCAATAACGCTGTCCTTTATTTTATCAGGTTCAGCCTGCGGTTTCGCCGCATTAGCTTATGCCGAACTTGCGGCAATGATACCGATTGCCGGCAGCGCCTATACGTTTAGCTATGTCGCGCTGGGTGAAATAGTCGCATTCGCCGTGGGGTGGGCGATTATTTGCGAGTATACCATAGGGGCAGCCGCAGTGGCAGCAGGCTGGTCCGGCTATATGATCGGCCTTTTGAAATCTATTGGCATTAGGATACCAAAAGCAATTACCGCCGTTCCAGCGGACGGCGGAATCATTAATCTTCCGGCAATAATTATTGTTTGCTTACTAACATATTTCTTGATCCTGGGAACAAGAGAAAGCGCTAAACTCAATAAAATACTTGTCCTAATAAAGCTCAGTGTTGTAACGTTGTTCCTCATATTAGCGACTCCTCACGTCAACCCGCTAAACTGGAATCCTTTTTTACCTTTTGGCTTTAAGGGGATTGCAGCAGGTGCAGCAATTGTTTTCTTTGCTTATATCGGGTTTGACGCGGTTGCCACTGCTGCCGAGGAGTGCAAAAATCCCAACAAGGACTTGCCAACAGGAATCATCGGATCCTTAATAATCTGCACCGTACTTTATATTGCAGTTGCCGCAGTTCTCACCGGTGTTGTACCTTATTCCCAGTTGTCGACAAGTGAACCGGTAGCTTTTGCTTTAAGATACATAGGATTAAATTTCGGCAGTGCTATCGTTGGTATAGGAGCAATTTGCGGTATTACAACAGTGCTGCTTGGTTTCATATTTGGGCAGACAAGAGTATTTCTGGCCATGGCCCGTGATGGACTGTTGCCGGAAAAAGCGGCTAGGCTTCATCCACAGTATAAAACCCCATATCTTGTGACTTTGACTACCGGATTAGGGGTTGCGTTTCTTAGCGGATTGCTGCCAATAAAGGTAATTGCCGAACTAACTAATGCCGGGACACTGTTTGCCTTTATTACTGTGTCGGTGGGTGTGCTTGTTTTACGTAAAACTCACCCGGCATCCAAACGGCCGTTTCGCTGCCCGGCTGTCACGGTTATTGCCCCGCTTGCCGTTATTTTATGCGGCTATCTTATGGTTAATTTGCCGCGGGAAACCTGGGTGTTTTTTGGCTGCTGGTCACTATTAGGAATGATAGTATATTGCCTGTATGGACGCCGCCATAGCCTGCTGGGCAAGAGTTAGCCCGGTGTTTATTTATCCGGACGTGTAACAATACAATACTAGTACTGCCAGGAGAACATTAATATGCAATCAGAGCTGCTTAATATTATACTCAGGACGTTTATCGCCCTTGGTATTTTACTTTTTCTCACCCGCATTATGGGCAGAAGGTCAGTGGCGCAATTAACATTATATGATTATGTTTTGGGTTTGGTATTTGGCAATATCGGAGCCACTTTCGCCGTTGACAGATCAATCGAGATAATTGACGGAGTTGTGAGCCTGCTGTCATGCACGGTCTGGATATTTGCGATAAATTTCGTTACATTAAGAAGTATGCCGGCACGAAAATTTATCGAGAACGAGCCGGTTATGGTTATTTATAATGGGTGTATTTTAGAAGATAATCTGCGCAACAACTATTATACTGTTGACAGTTTGCTGGAATTACTGCGGGAACAGGAGATATTTGATCCCAGCTTAATCCAGGTCGGCATTATCGAGTCTGACGGTCAGTTGAGCATAATAAAAAAACAGGAAGACAATGCTGAACGAGACAATTCCTACGAAATAATTCCGGAGGACGGGGTAGATGAGTTGTCAGTCCACTTGGCCGGGCGCGAAATAATTGTTGACGGCGAGATAGTCAAGCAGGCGCTGCATCATGCCGGCATTAATCAAGATTGGGTATTGGATAATTTAAAAATGAGGAACTTAGACCTGAAAGATATTACCGTCGCTTTAATTACGCCAGATGGAAGACTGTACATTGATAAAAGAACAGATGACGTGCCATTTGCCCCCAGGTCCTGACGTAAACTTTGCATCAGAAGGGATTAGACCATGGCTAGAATCTTTGAAACTTTAACCCGCTTCGGATTAACGGTACAAGTATTCAAAACTGCTCTGGCGGCTGCAATATCCTGGGTAGTTTCAACAACAATACTGCCAAGCCCATACCCATACTTTTCGCCTCTTGCTGCCTTGCTATCTGTTCAAGTTACGATAGCGGATTCACTGAAAGCAGCTGCACAGCGCATATCCGGTATAATTGGCGGTGTGATTATCAGTATACTTGTGGGGCATTGGCTCAGTATTGGAACCAGTTCTATCTTTCTAATGACCTTAATTGGAATGGCAATTGCGTCAGCATTAAATTTGAGTTCGCAAATTACTGCACAAATAGGGATGAGTTCCCTGCTTGTGCTCGCTATTGGTCAAGGTCATGGACTTGGCTACGCTGTTGGCCGGATTACGGAAACAATAGCCGGTTCGGTGGTCGCGATCATTGTTAACGCAGTCGTTGTACCACCAAATGCGGTCCCGCCTGCTGAGAGGCGGATTCTTGCACTCAGTTGCCGGGCTGCGCAAGCGTTAGCAGGCTTAGGTCATTTATTGGAAGCAAGGGAAATCAAGCAACATTCCGGGCTGGAAGAAGTAACAGAATTAGTGAAGGAAACCGAAAAAGGTATTAAGTCAATTAGACTTGCCGAACAAAGTCTAAAATACAGTCCCTTTCCTGTTAGGACAAGAGAAAGATTAGCTCAGCTTGCTGCCGGCATGGAACGTCTGGAACATATCACCATTCAAATCCGGGGAATTCGCAAAGGCTTGGTCGATCTCCGTATGGCGGCAGGCATTGAGTTTAGCGGAAAAGAACTAAAAGCGGCGATCGAATATACAGCAAAGTGTATTTCAGGCTTCGGATCAAATATTATCCATCCTTCTGAGGAGAATTGGCGACACCTTGTAAATAGTGTAGAGGATGCCCGCTTTAGACAGTCGTTTTGCCTTGCGGATGTTAGCAACTTTGATAGATTCACAATACTGCACCTGGGGGGAATCCTTTCTGACCTGCATCGAATAGCAAATGGTGTCGCTGAAGAGAAGAGGTTTTAAGATAAAGTAAAATACATTGAGTTCGCAACTTCGCAAGGAATATAAGTAATAATAAAATCCCTCTGCGTCCTCTGTGTCCTCTGCGGTTAGTCGTGCCCCAAGGGTCGCGTTAGCAGCTTTTTCTAAGTCAGTCGTCCTGGCGGTCCTTGTCCTGGGGTTTAAGAACGGCCGGACGAAGGACTTTTTTTGGTATCGGCAGCCGGAAGATGACATCCTTCATAGCCTGGTAATTAAAGGGAATCAGCGGCCAAAGATATGGAAAATCCAAAGATTTTGTCAATAACATTAATACAAAGACCCCTATTAATCCAACAAGCAGTCCCGGTATTTTGAAAAACATTACGAGAACGAGCAATCCTATCCGGAAAAAGCGCATTGCCATCGAAAGCTCGATACTGGGTGTAGCAAATGCCCCAACTGCGGCAATTGCCGTATAAAAAATTACTTCATTGCCGAACAGGCCGACTTTAGTCGCGAATTCACCCAGCATAAATGATCCGATAAAGCCTAAAGCAGTTGATTGCGCCGATGGCACATGGATTGTTGCCATGCGAATCAGTTCCACGCCGATATCAGCGAGAATAAACTGCAGCCCCAAAGGAATAATCCCCGGATCACGCGGACCCAAAAAAGCCAGAGAGGCCGGCAGAAGATGCCGATGCAATATCAGGGCAAGCCAGGCCGGGGGCAAAAGTAAAGACATTAATACCCCGAATAAACGCACCAGACGCAAATAGGAGCCTATCAGCGGATTTTGGTGATATTCTTCAACGTGCTGTACATGATGCCAGAAGGTAGTTGGCAATATCATGACATTAGGCGTTGTATCGACAACCAGACAAGCGTGGCCCTCCAAAAGATGCACCGCTACGACATCAGGGCGTTCTGTATAGCGTACCCGCGGCAGAGGATTCCATTTACTGCCACGGAGGACGAATTCTTCAATTGCTTTTTCCGCCATGGGAACGCCGTCAATTTCGATGCTGTTGAGACGTCCCTTGATAATTTCGATTAAATCCGGATTGACAATATCTTTAATATAGGCGATGGCAACGTCAGTCTGGGATCTGGCGCCCACTTTTACGATTTCAAACCGCAGATTTGGATCACGCAGCCGCCGCCGGATTAAGGTTGTATTAAAAGGCAGTGTCTCAACAAAGGAATCCCGTGAACCTCTTGTTACCTTTTCGATATTTGATTCTTCCGGCGAACGGACAGGATATGCCCTGGCGTCAAAGACAATTACCTGTTCCTCATGGTCAACAAAGAATATTAGTTCACCTGACAGCATGCTGATAAGAGCATCATGCATATTGTCGACAAGTTTAACCTGTGAATGGGTGGCATGGGAATAAAATAGCTTGTGTAGTGTGTTAATTGATAAATTATCCTGATTAAGCAGCATCATATCCTGAAAGATATGGGAAAGCAGGATATCATTGGTCATGCCGTTGATCGAAAAAGACGCTGCCCGTCTGCAGCCAACCTTATACTCGCGAAAGATAATGTCAAAAGTCTCGCCAACCCCGAGAAGTTCCTTTAAATAGTTAATGTTTGTATCAATGTCTTTATCAATTTTCATATCCATATACTCTTTGTTCAAATTCGCCCACTCCGTATCGATATTTTATTAATTTGTGCTAATGTGCCGGCGCTAAAACAGATCTTACCGCCTGTTTTATTTCATCGTAACTGGTACAACGGCAGATATTTGCTTGCAGCCATTCTTCAATAACATAATCATCCGCATCCGGGTGAATGTTGGCCAAGGCGTGACAGACCATTATAAAACCCGATGTGCAATAGCCGCACTGAAAGGCCCAGTTATCAACAAAAGCGGTTTGTACCGGGGAATGTTTAAGACCTTCTATTGTGGTAATCTCATGTCCGATTGCTTCCACTGCCAGCATCAGGCAGGATTTTACAGGCCAGCCGTCAACAAGTATCGTACATGTTCCGCAGTCGCCGTTTTCACAGCCCGGTTTAGCTCCGGTAAGGCCAAGCTGTTCCCGCAATGCATACAATAGGGTGTCGGCAGGTCTGACGGTGACACTGCTGATAATTCCATTCACATTGAGTTCAATCACGCTTTTTCCTTCGACCTTAATCATTGGGGTTCTCCTTGGGCGGTTTTTCCAAAATATTGAGCAAGGTTTGGCGCAATATAAATTCACGATATTTGGCCGAACCTGAAATATCATTCATGAACGGCGCAGGCAAACACTCTAAAGCAAAATTTATTCTGTCGCAATAGGGAAGTTCGTCATTATTCAAACCGCTTTCAACCTCATGCGATCTGAAAGGAAAGGCGCATACACCGCTGAAGGCGATCCTGATTTGATCTTCATATGTTAGTGCGGTAACTGAGACTAAAGGATAGTCGATCTTTTCACTTCTTGTTCTTTTCACATGTATAAAGGGAGCCGTGGTGTAGCGCTTGTCAATGATAATCCGGACCAGAAATTCACTTTTTGCCAGTCGCAGTCTTTCTTGAAAAACTTCAGCAAAGGGCACAGTTCTTTGACCGTTTTCTCCGGCGATAAGTACTTTGCTGTCAGATAACAATAGCGGCAGCACGGCTTCGCGGTAAAGGATTGTACCGGCGATATTTCCCCCTAAAGTAATTTTGCCCTGGGTAGTGTGGTCAGCTATTCTGCCAACCGCCTTGCCAAGCAGCGGAAAGAGTTTCGATTCGGCTATCCGGGTCAGTGTCACCCCGGCGCCAATTACCAGATAATCATTTTGGAATTCAAGGGTGTTGCATTCAGGTATTCCCTTAAGATCAATCACCGCCTGGGTATAGATAGTATTCATTCTGGCCATGGTGATAATCTCGGTGCCGCCGCCATAATATAATGGGTCTTTGTCGTTATTGTCCAACTCTTTATACAGCCGGACGGCTTCTTCGATAGTTGTGGGTTTATAGTAATCAAAATCAAACGGAATCACATTTTCCCTCCTGTCTTTGTCAGCCAGATTGACTCCGGTGTCAACGGCAGATAGTCAAGTTCCGTCTGGACTGCTAAAGACAGGGCGTTAGCAAGGGCGGCAGAAATGCTGATAATACCGTGTTCAGCAAATCCACGGGCACCGTAAGGTGCTTCTAATTGAGGGGTTTCAACAAAATCAACCAGATATTCAGGGGTCTGTCCATAATGCATCACTTTGTATGTCCGCAGGCTGGTATCCCCCAGCATACCTTTTTCATTAAAATTAAACGATTCCCGTGTGCCTAAGCCCAGCCCCATGCACATTCCGCCCATTACTAGCCCCTTGGCCGTCATGGGATTGATAACTTTTCCGGCGTCAATTACGGTAGCGGCTTTGATTAAGCGGTAAGTAAAGTCTTGGGGATCAAATTCTATTTCCACTGCCTGAGCACCCACAGTCCAATACGGTCCGGCTTTGCCTTTTCCTGTTAACGGGTCAAGTAGGGTAAGATCAGGCATAATAAAGCTGCCTCTGCCGATGATCTGTCCCCCCATAGAATTACCGTCAGGTAATTTATAGCCATGAATGATGTTTTTGCAAGCAATACGGCTATCAGGATTATTGCGCTGATAGACCCACTCGTCGGCAACTTCCAGCTCATCAGGCGAACAGTTAAGAAGCGGTGCTGTGGCATTGCGAATCTGGTTTATGAGATCGTCAGCCGCTGCCAGTACGGCATTGCCAATCATAAAGGTAGTCATGCTGGCAACTGTTTTCCAATGTTTAGGGCTGACACTTGTGTCGACCTCCATTACCACATTGATGCGGCTCATGTCTATTTTTGATTTTTCGGCAAGAATTTGGGCGGCGGTTGTTTTCGTTGCCGGCCCTATTTCCACGGCCCCGCAATTTAGGTTGATACTGCCGTCGGAGCTAAAATGCAGAATAACGCCGGAAGAAGCATTGGTGGGAGAGTCGGAGGTTTTCCATAAACAGCTTAAACCTTTGGCTCTTATTTTATTGTTGTTTAGAACTGCTTTTGGTCCTTCATCCCATTTAATTAGTTCTTTCAGCTTTATTAGGCACTGTGACAGATCACCGGTGTTGCTGGCGGTTATTCCAACTTGGGTAGGGGATGTATGCCCGGGCGCTATCGCATTTTTTATCCTAAGCTCGAAAGGGTCCATACCAAGCGCCTGAGCCAGTTTATCAATGGACCGTTCGATGCAAAATGTATAAGATGCATGGCCGAAACCGCGAAAAGACGTCGCATAGGGATGGTTGGTATATACGCTTAGAGCGTCACACCAGACGTTTTCAATATTGTACGGACCGGTGCAGTCGACGGCCATTGCTTTTGCCATACGCGGCCCGGTGTCGGAATAGGCGCCGGTGTCAACCAGGTAAGTCATTTCCACTGCCTTAAAAATACCATCCTTGGAAGCTCCCAGCTTCACTGTAGCCTCGAGGCCCAGCTTACAGGGTGAAGTTGTAAAATCATCCTCCCTGGCATTGGCAATTTTTACTTTTTTTCCATGGACGGCCCGTGAAGCCATATATGCAAGAACTTCAAGCTGCACCGCCGCCTTTCCGCCGAAAGCGCCGCCAACAAAAGAGGTTTTTACCGTGATATTCGCTTCGTTAATACGGAAATTTTTGCTGATATATTTTACGACAGAAAATGGCGCCTGGGTTGAAGAACTAATAATGACTTGTCCATTCGGCAAAATTTCCGCCCGGGCATTTCTGGTTTCCATAGCAACATGATCAGATTGGGGAAGTGAAAAAGTTGCCGTGATTTTAACGTCACTTTCTTTCCACCCCTTCGTGATATCACCTTTCCGTATTCGGACCCGGTTGCAAATGTTCGAATTTACTTCAGGATAAACATCTTGTACCACGTGTTTATACTGGTGCAGATTTTCGTGAATAAGCGGAGCATTGGCTGTTAATGCATCCCTTAATGAATTTACGACAGGCAACGGCTGATAATCAATTGTAACCAACTTGGCGGAGTTCATTGCTGCTTGCTCAGTTGTTGCAACTACGACAGCGACCGGCTCGCCATAATACCTGACTTTGTCTTTGGCAATCGGCGGGCGGTCTTCCAGGACTGTTCCGCACAATATGGTAAAATCGCTTCCGGTCAGTACGGCTTGTACGCCAGGGGCATCCAGTGCCGCACTAATGTCTATAGCCTGTATCTTGGCATGAGCATAAATACTTGTTACGATTTTTGCATGCAGCATCCTGGGGTCGATATAGTCATCCGTATATTTGGCGGCCCCTGTTACCTTGTCCCACGCTTCCTTACGCTGTACGCTAAGGCCGATTGCTCTAGACATCATTTTACTTCCTTTCCTGGTGTAGTAAATCATGGGAATAATTTTTCCATTAAATAGCATTAATATACAATCTAAATTAATCTTTACATTCCTGACATCAGTATTTTCTATTCACAACCAATCTGATATTATAGAATAATTAGAGACGAACTGCTGCGAGGGGAGTGAGCGGTATTGGGTACAATTTTATGCGAACGCCGGACATATGCAGATAAGCCTTTTACTCATGCTCATTCTTATAGCCAGTTGGTCATTCCTGTTTATGGAAGCTTAACTGTTTCCGTAGGTCAGACAACCACCGAAGAAGGGCAAAACGTAATATTTATCCCTCCTCAATCCGCTCATTCCTTTTATGCAAAAGCTTCGAATCAGTTTTTTGTATTTGATGTTCCTATGTTTTACTTGCCCAAGGGAACTGGGGAGGCTGCTCAGTTTTATCAGCTCAAAGGGCGCTGGCTGGCCGTTAGGTCTCTCCTGTTTGAAGAAGTGGGAAGTGAACCCGCTTCAGGCCAGCGCTTGGCAGATTTGTTTCGCTACATTTCAGGATTGCTAAATGATGACAAATGCTTTCCTTCTTTTGACTATATAAAAAATAACTTCGAGAAGCCGATAACTATTCATCAACTCGCTGAAATTGAGCACTTTAACCCTACTTATTATGTGGAATGGTTCAAGCTGCGGTTCGGTACTTCACCGATTTCCTATATTCGTGAATTGCGTCTCAATAAAGCACAAGAACTACTCATCAATTCCAGCTATACCCTTATGCAGATTGCCCAACAGGTTGGCTATGAAAATCAGGCGACATTGACCCGGTTATTTCAGAAAGAGATAGGCATGACACCGGGAGCCTATCGCAAAAAGTGCCGAATTTAAGTTAAATGAAAGCAGAATATAGATCAAAATGAATCGTAAATCTCCTGCTATAATGGAATTCGATAATTTATGCAGGAGGTCTTTTTATGCAGATAAGTTATAGTGGCGCAATCTATTTATCAATTGCGGCAAGTATTTGGGGAGGAATGTATGTTGCGAGCAAATATGCCCTGGATGTGATTCCTCCCTTTACCCTGTTATTTATCCGGTATGCTTTAGCCTCAGCTGTTTTAGTGTGGTGGTGTAAACTGAGCCGGGTTACAATCGTACCAAAGCTGGATAAATGGCATATGTTCCAAATAGGTTTTTTGGGGTATTTTTTGTCTGTTGCAACACAATTTATCGGCACAAAGCTATCCAGCGCTCATATGGGTTCAGTAATTACTACTTTATCACCGGTATTTCAATCAATATTCGCTATCGTACTTCTTAACGAAGCTGCTACGAGACGCCAGATTTTATCCATTATTATAGCTTTCATTGGAGTTTTAGTAGTAACTAATGGTATAAATATCATTCAATACAGGTCTTTTAATATAGGAAACCTGTTTTTCGTGCTAGCAGCAGCATTCTGGGGCTACTACTCGGTTTTGTCAAAAAAGGTGGCAGATAATCACCCGACGCTGCGTATTACTACATGGGGTATTCTGCTAGCGACTTTATTCGCTTTTCCTTTGGCTGTGTCTGAATTTGGATCATGGAATGTTGCTGTACTGAGCAATGGACTTGTTCTTTTTAGTATTTTTTATCTCGCAGTAGTATCGACAACTGTTGCTTATTACTGTTGGAATAAAGGACTGTCTTTATTAAACCCGCATCAGTCGGGATTATTTATGTTCTTGCAGTCAATTGTGGGAAGTGTTTTGGGATATTTGCTGTTAGGTGAGGAATTGTCTTATTCCTTCTTTGCCGGGACAATGCTTATTCTGTTTGCAGTTTATTTAAGCATTTATGCAAAAACAGGACTTTCGTCCTAAATTATTACGCGTTTTTGTCAAATTTTTGTCATATTTATAAAGGATAATAAAATTAATAAAATAAGGAGATGATTGTGGATGAAAAAATTAACAGTAATGCTTGTTTTTGCTTTTTTGGTACTGACTGTTTGCAGTACCGCATTTGCCTGGGCGCCACGAATTGATGGTAAACCTGATGCTTTTGATCCCGGAGCTGTACGGGGCTATTTTATTTGGCATGATGACAATGGGCTGCATATCTGGACAACAACCAAAGGAATGCAGCATCAATTCAGTGGTGTAATTCGTACTGACGGACGTTTTGTCGATGCTCATGGCAGACGGCTTGAAACAGATGATTGGTTCAAAATGGGGCCCGAACGGCATGAAATGAAATTTGATTTCGTGACTGCCGGTGGGGAAGATGGCGTCAACTTTAAAATCGAAGGCGGCGAACATGTGAATTTTGATCTTTTCATTGATGGACATAGAATCAATCCGGAAGAAATCTATATCGGTGCTCATAATTGGCATCCGGAGCGGAGTGATTTCACTCTACGCCGTTAATTGTTGAGTGTTTATGAAAGAAGAGATTATACCTGTTCAACCTGTTAGACGAATAAAAGAAGTTCGGCCGGTCAGGCCTGTTAAGTTATACCGGCGTTTACGCTATCGTTCAAAATTAAAGGAAAACCTACCCCGGTTTCTTCGTAAGACTGTCGTAAAATCGCAAGCCCCTGTTGAACCGGCAGATAATTCACAAAACAAGGCTCACCAGAATCCCGAACATATCGGAGAGCATATCGATTTTAAAACTTAAGGCGCGAACTATCGCGCCTTTTCCATTCGTCCCATTAACCATCTTGAAACAAGTGAGACGTGGGGACGGTTCCGTCGTCTCATAAAATAAATTGCACCATAAATTAGAATTGGTTTTGCAGGATTTTTCATGAATTAAGGGTAAATAAATATCAATAGTTTTCTATTCCTAGCAAAAATACGAATTAAGCAGTTACAGCAAGATGAGTGGGCTAATAATTTTGAGTAAACGGTACTGCTTGGGTTTGTATGGTATAATTTATTTTGAAAAATAACGTTTAGAGGGTTATCATTGACATGAAACAAAATCAAGTGATAAAGAGAGTCTTACTATTGGCGGTATTTATTGCGTGTATTCTAATGATTTTTTTGATAAATCCGGAACCGCTGCATAGAATTATCCAATTGCTTTATTCAGGCAATTTGGCAGACAGCATTGAGTATATTCGTTCATTTGGTCCTTATGCCTTGCTTGTGAGTTTTGGCATCGTTGTATTTATTAATAGTGTTGCTGTTTTACCGAATATTTTCATTTTAGCGGCGAACGGCATTATCTTTGGTATAATTGAAGGAACGCTGATATCATGGGCGGCAGAGTCTGTTGGCGTAATCATCAGTTTTGGCTTTATGCGCTTTTTTTTCCGGGATTATGCTCATAATGTTATCGTACGCAGCAACGCGTTGCAGAAGCTTGATGATTTTAGTGGCAAAAATGGCTTTCAGATTATGTTGATTGCCCGCAGTATTCCTTTTATCCCTTCCGGGCTTATTACAGCATTGGGCGCGCTCAGCGGTATTGGCTGGCGAGACTATATTTTGGCAACCCTTATAGGCAAATTGCCGTCCGCTTGGATTGAAGTCACTTTAGGGCATGACATAGTATCGTACCGGGAACATACATTACGATTGTCCATATTGATATTCTTTTCCGTTACCGCGTACATGGTCTATTTATGGTATAAAAAGAAACAGGACTCAGGCTAAAACATCCCTTATACGATCTTACAATTACTTAGTTCAGGTACAACTTAGCTAAGATACCGGCTGCCACCAATGTGGTTACTAGCCGTTTTTTTTTTATCTGTTTACAATAGAGAAAACTGCATGCTATAATTAAGTTGAAATTTCAACTAAAATAAAGGGGTTGATAACAATTCAAAATTTAGATAGCTATATTCTTAGAGAAGTCGGGATGTTAGCCCGGGCCATTCAATCGATAAGTGATATAAAATTCAAAGAGATTAACCTGCAAAGAGGACAGTTTGTATTTCTTACTCGTGTATGCGAGAATCCTGGCATCAATCAAATTGATCTGTCAAATTTGTTAAAGGTGGATAAGGCAACAACAACTAAGGCTATACAAAAATTGATTGATGTAGGATATATCACCAAAGTACGAGATGAGGAAGATAAACGAATGTGGAGATTATATCCCGCGGAAAAGGCTAAAAGTGTCTACTCTATTATTATTGAAGCGGAAAATAGAAATATTGCCGTCTGTTTCGCAACTTTTGCTGAATCGGAGAAGCTGAGCGTTTATAATCTTGTAAAAAGAATGCGCCAAAATATTGAAGAAGAATGGAAAAAACTAAAAAACTTCTGAGGTGGTCATTAATGATTAGAAAAGCTACCGTAAATGATTTGGACAGTATTATGGAAATACTATCCAAAATTATTCTTGAGATGCACTCATATAACAATTACCAATGGGATGAGAATTATCCCCGGGCCGATGACTTTTCAACTGATATTAGCAAAGGTGACTTATTCGTTTCAGTAATCGAAGATGAAGTTGTTGGTTTTGTATGTATTAATAGAGATGAGCCTAAAGAATATGAAGGACTAAAATGGTCATCAAATAATGATGCTTTGGTAATCCATAGGATGGGAGTCAGTCCGGACTACCGGCAACTAGGTATAGGGGCAGAACTTGTAGGGCTCGCCGACGAGTTAGCAAAAAGTATTGGTATGAAATACTTGAAAACAGATACGTATTCTTTGAATACGAAAGCCCAGGGATTGTTTGAAAAATGTGGTTATCTATATATAGGAAAAATGAACATTTTAGGAAGAGAAAAGGCCTTTTATTGCTATGACAAAATACTAAACTGATGAACTTTCTGCGAATGTGTGGTAATATATAATGATTATAACTTGTTACCAAAGATTGGCAGGCGAACATAAATGGAACTTAGTCAATTTATGAAGATTGCGATTATGGAAGCTAAAATCAGCTTGCGCGAAGGCAATAAAGGATTTGGCGCAGCCATTATTAAAGATGGACAGCTAATTTCTTCTGCCCACGATAGGGAAGAGACAGAAGGCGATTCAACATCCCATGCGGAAATTAATGTAATTAAAGATGCATCACAAAAATTGGGAAAAAATCTTACAGGATGTATGTTAATATCAACCCACGAACCTTGCCCTATGTGCTCTACAGCGGTAGTTTGGTCAGGAATATCCGAAATCGCTTTTGGATACTCAATCAATGAAGCAATGGCCCAGGGGAGAAAGCGGATAAAATTAAATTGTCAGGAAATATTCAAGAAGGCGGTTGCTAACATAAGAATTCATGAAAATGTATTGAATCATGAATGCGCAATTTTATATCGAAATGATGTGAGAGCAGAAATAGAAAAATTACGCAATGCAAATGAGGCGATACTGGCTGAATTGAATATAGACTCAATAAGAAGACGATTGAAATGGTTTGAAGAAAATCATGGAAGGTTTGAATTTATTAATGATGATATATTGAATTCGGGGTATCGACTACTATTAACAAGATTTGGGATTGAAGAAGATGAGGCGCCGATTATCGAAAAATCCGATAAGAGAATTGTATTTCATTCAAAGAACCTTTGCCCAACGTTAGAGGCTTGCAAAATCCTAGGAATTGACACAAGACAAATATGTAAACAGCTGAATGAAAACTCGACAGATTTGTTGATCAAGCAAATTAACCCGCAACTTACTTTTTCAAGAAACTATGAGAAGCTCAGACCATATGCCGATTATTGCGAAGAGATGATTAGTATTGAAAAGTAGAATCCCTTACCTGGAATGCAATTTTTCTAGCTATAAAAATTCAAGAGGAAAGGACAAGAAAAAAGAAGAAGTTTTCACCAAGGAATAATTGATAGAGAAGGCCAGGACTTAATCCATTTGAGCGCCTTCTTTTCGTAACTTTCCTGTGTGATTTGTGATTTGTTAGGACGGACAATCTGAGAAAACAAATCGTTCAACCCATAAGGAGCGTAAACCAACAATTTGGTATTGATAAGCCTTACACCTATTGCTGTGGCTGTTGTCGGCCATGTATTGATACCAGACTCAATTGAGTCGTAAGGAGAGATGCCATAACCAAAATGATCTTTATACCAGATATGAACCCGCGCTTGATTCTTAATGTCAATTTTGAGCGGACAGCCAGAAAATTTTCTTTGAATGATTTGAATCATGGTGTTTTCTGATTCCAACGACAAATCGCGATCGAAATAGACAAAATCGATATCATTTATCCCCATTAGCGGCGGATTGCCATTTTGATAGTTCCAAACAGTTTGAGCAATACATCCCGCACCAATATAGTAGTAAGGCAGGTTTAAGCTTTCACTTTCTTCAATGATGTGGTAAAGGGGCTTGTTATACCGCAACACCTTGTGCAATGCCTCGATTTGTTGTGATAATTGATTATTCTTGCCTATCATTGTTTCACTTCCGCTTTTTTTATGTTGTTCTTCAGGGGCGGCGGTTCATACGGCCCATTCTCGCTAAGGATGATGAATATGATAATACACATTTTCCGCGCAAACCGCGCCAACGGCGATCAGATAGTGCTTTGGAAAACAAGCTACGAAGCTACGCTTCAAGGAGGAAGTACTGCACCCTCTGTCTGTTACACTCATTATCCCATTTCCAACACAGGATAACAAGTTTTTCATGCGGTGTCCTTGTCAAAAACACCGTAAATACATTATAGGAGGTTTTTGTATGTCTAAATACTATAAATCAAAGTTTAATGTTTTAGCAGTCTGTATGATAAAAAGGCTTCCACCACCGCCACCTGTCAGCGACGTTAATTCTGGGTACAATCCCTTTTAGCCGGGAAAAGATTGCCCTGCTTACAATGTCATTGGCGTCCTCCTTGGCCGAAAGGGGCAAATAAGGAGGAGTTTACGAATGTCAACTATGTTTTGGGACAAAACTCTTTGGGGCTTACTATTGGCGGTACTGTTAATGATGATTGGAGTAGGCATGATAGTTGCGGTATTGCCGCAACAAATCGTGTATTTGGATGGAAGCGGACATTCGGTAGGGTATCTGGCTTCGACCTTCGCCTTTGCCTATATTCTACTCCAGGTTCCTGTAGGCAGATTATCAGATAAATTAGGCTGCAAGCCATTTCTCATCATTGGATATGTACTGTGTTTTTTCGCCGGATTGGAGTATTTCTTTGCAACAAGCTCTGGCGTAATATTTTTCGCCCGGCTTTTGCAAGGAGCAGGCGAAGTACCGGTTTGGGCGCTAGCCCCAGCGTTGCTGTCAGTAAAGTTTCCAATGCATAAAGGTAAAGTTATGGGGATATATAATGCCGCTATGCATTTGGGTCTTACTTTAGGACCTATTTTAGGAATAGTATTGGCCCAAATGCTGAACAGGAATGAGGTATTTCTTGTTTACTCATTTTGCTGTTTAGCTGGCGCGGGTGTGATCACTCTTTTGGTGGAGTCTCCCAGAAAAAAAGAAATAAAGACTACGAGTTCGTTGGATTTTCAGAACATATTTAAATTGATAGGACAACGGCACACGTTTATTTCTTTGATAGGGATCACTCTATACGGAGCTGGTTACGGAATTTTCCTCACTATAATACCTACGTTTTTATTGCAGGAAAAGGCTTTAAGCGCAGTTGGCATCGGCGTTTTCTTCTCATTGTTCTATGTGGCGATAAGCTTTTCGCAGATTATTACCGGCCCTTTATCGGACAGATTTGGCCGGAGAATATTTATGATTATCGGACTGTTAATTGCTGCCGGCGGGATAACTATTACCCCGGTCTTAAGCATGCCGTTCATCTTATTGGCCCTAACGGTCACAAGTTTGGGGCTGGGTGTTTTTTATCTCGCATCAATGGGTTTTTTGAATGAAATCGTGCCTGCTCATTTAAAAGGTACGATTTCCGGAGCATATTATTTCTTTTGGGGCATCGGCATGTTTTTCGGTCCCCCGGTAATGACTCAAATTGCAACAAGCATCAGTTTTCAGGCATCTATGGCTAGCTATGCATTCCTTATTTTGCTTGTAGCAGTTGGG
The DNA here is from genome assembly GCA_023434855.1 of Bacillota bacterium. Next base: position 18,048 of record JAEYSJ010000040.1, read on the forward strand.
ATGATGAATAGACTTAGAAGTAAAGCGGTCATCGATAAATAATACTAAATTGAACCATTTGGCGGTTATTTCTTAAGGAAATAACCGCCTTATTTTCTTTGACCTGACCAAGGAATACAGACAAGGGGACGGTTCTACAGTCTCATATAAAATTTAGAATTGTACTCTCGATATATAAGTAGTTTCAAAAAATAATTGTTGATATTGGCTCTTGGTTCTATACGGTGCAAGTTTGACAGATTTTCAAATAGAATGTATCATTATGATCAACAACACTAATAGGAACATGCTTATGGTGGAGGCTGGCAAACAGCCTCTTTTTCATTATTGGTAGAAGGGGTAATCTATGATGACAAAAGGAAATCAAGTAGTTAGGATTGCTAAGAAATATAGTATGCTCTTTATTGGGTCTGTAATAGCTGCAGCAGGACTTGAATTTTTCTTAATACCTAATCGGATTATTGATGGAGGAATAGTGGGTATTTCGATATTGTTGAGCTACATAACTCAAGTTTCTATAAGCTTATTCCTTATACTTTTAAATCTACCCTTCCTTTATCTTGGATACACACAAATTGGCAAAACATTTTGCTTTTCAACGCTTTTCTCCGTCATATCTCTTTCATACTGGGTATCCGTCTTTCACCCCATTCCGGAATTAACTCACGACTTGTTTTTGGCAGCAGTATTTGGCGGGGTCACGGTTGGTGTCGGGGTAGGGTTGATTATCAGGTATGGAGGTTCACTGGATGGAACGGAGATTGTGGCCATCATTCTTGATAAGAAAAGCGGCTTTTCTGTAGGAGAAATAGTAATGTTTTTTAATCTGTTTATTCTCGGTAGTGCCGGCTTGGTTTTTGGTTGGGACAAAGCCATGTATTCCCTGGTAGCTTACTTTGTTGCCTTCAAGGTAATTGATATTACCATTGAAGGGCTTGACGAATCCAAAGGGATTATGATTGTCTCGGATAATGCCGATGACATCGCGGAAACACTTCTTGCCCGTTTGGGAAGGGGCGTTACAATATTACATGGAGAGGGCGGGTACAGCCAAGAACCCAGGAAGGTATTATATTCCATAGTCACAAGGCTTGAAATTGCAAAACTGAAAGCAATCATAGACGATAAGGACCCAAATGCGTTTGTAACAATTCATGATGTTCATGAAGTGATTGGTGGCAGAGTCAAGAAGAGATCTATCCATTAAAGTAGTGCAATTGGAGGCGAAATAACGACGTTATTGGCAGTATTGAGTGCTTGTATTCTATTGCTCTGTTTTAAAAGCCATGGCTCTATATATCGTTTGATTCTTCAATACGAATCTAAACTCGCCCATAGTTTTTTCTGCTGTTTAACAAATAATTAATATTTAAATAAAGGAAGTATCTTTTATTAGATAGAATCTAACAATAAACGACAATTGTGGAGGTAGCATATGAACAAACTAGAACAACTACAATATTGCGCACACGAGATTCAGAAATTGAGCCCGCTTGACTGCTGTGTCATGATTTGTAACATGGATGGCATCATTACCAGATTTGTTCCAGCTTTGTCTTTTGACATGGGTGTTAAAGAAGGTGACAAAATTGCTACAGGTGGTTCTATGGACGCATGTTTAAAGGAACGTAAAGAGATTCATAAAATTCTTTCCAAAGAATTATATGGGGTTGTAATTAAAGCTATTAGCACCCCAGTTGAAGAGAACGGGGAAATGATCGGTGCTATTGCTACGGGAGTAAGCTTCTCAAACCAACAGACATTACATGAAGCAGCTCAGACAATAGCAGCCACATCGGAACAAATGACTGCCACCGCCGAAGAGTTAGCCGCTACGGCGTCCCAACTGGCCCAGGACCTGGATGACATGCGAAGTCGAGGCAATTTAGTTATCGGCGAAATTAAGAAGACTGATGATATATTGAAGTTTGTTAGCGATGTTGCCGCTAATTCCAATCTGCTTGGACTAAATGCTGCAATCGAAGCGGCACGTGCAGGTGAACATGGCAGGGGGTTTGCAGTAGTTGCAGATGAGATTAGAAAAATGGCAGACAATAGCACGCATGCCGTAAAAGATATTAAAGCCATCCTTTTAAGTATCCAGAACGAAACCGGCGAAATGATAAAGACACTGGAAATGTCTGCTCAACTTGGCGAACGACAAGCCGCGGCTACGGAAGAAATATCGGCATCTATGCAACAACTAGCAGCTTCCGCATCTGATGTTGAACGCATATCTGAAATTGTTTAATTTCTTTAAAATAGCAATAATCTACAATACGTTACCCCTGAAGTTATAGATAATAATAATTAACAATAGAAAGGGGTAATGAATTGTGACTATTGATATTCTAAATGTGATTCAAGATGGTTTGGGTTTCTGTACTTATGATGAAATCAATGTGAAGGATTTGCCATGGCATGAACATCCAACCTTTTCAGGAGTTGCATTAAAACATCTCATAACAGCACAAAATACTGACGGAAAATTTAGCAGCCATCTAGTACGAGTGACTTGTGGATGTGAAATTGGTAGACATATTCATGAGGGCAAATGGGAATTGCACGAAGTAATTAAAGGGCATGGAAAATGTATTATTGAAAGCAAAGAGGTTAATTACTATGGCGGCGTTACGGCAGTAATTCCTTCTGACATTCCTCATATTGTAAAAGCCGGAGGGGAAGATCTTTATATATTAGCAAAGTTTGTTCCAGCATTAGTATAATGATTATTTGATGTAGTAGGATTTAATTTAAAAGATAGAGAATAAATAAGTCGACCGATGCTGGTCGACTTATTTATCGAGTCAAGGTGAAGAAATGATTATAAAACAATCGCATGAAAAAATTGAGTTCTATGATTTTACGAAAACTCTTGGGCTGGAAGTAATTTATGGAAAACATGTCAAACATAATTTTTCTCGTCATACGCATAGAATTTTGTGCATTGGGATAGTTGAGCAAGGAACTCGCATTATTTTATGTCGCGGAGAAAGGTATGAAGTAATGTCTGGTCAGTTGTTTATAATACCGCCAGAGGAGGCGCATTCCTGCGGATCAGATGAAAAACCACATACTTACCGGCTGTTGCTAATTTCGTCAGCTATATTGAACATGATATTACCAAAAACAGAGATGGATAGCTATCAGTTTAAGAACTTGGTCCTCGACGACAGGGGACGGTTTGATAAAATGTTGAACCTGCATGCTGTATTAATGAGTAGTGAGACGAGCTTCGTCAAACAGTCCGCACTAATTTCTACGATAGGTGATATAATTGAATGTTGTGCGGATACCGGCCAAGATTTAAGGATAAGTAATAAACAGTACGATAGCGTTAAACGTGTTCAAATGTTCATTGATAATCATTATGAAGAGTGCCTCTCGCTATATGATATTGCAAGACATGCTTATCTTAGTCCCTATTATCTAATTCGCGTTTTTAGCCAAATAAAAGGGATTCCCCCTCATACATATCAGCAGCAAGTTCGTATTCGATATGCCAAGGAAATGTTGGCTCATGGTATTCCGATAGCCGAAGTAGCAATTAGGACTGGTTTTACGGATCAGAGTTATTTTTCAAATATATTTAAAAAAATGGTGGGTATAACGCCAGGAAAATATATAAAATCGATTCTGTAAAGTGAAGTACGAGACTGGGGGACGGTTCTTGCGTCTCGTGGAGGAAATAGTAGAAATCTGTTATTGAGTAAGATAATGGTGGATTATATCTTATAGTGCTGGAAGCACATTTTGGTGGTGATACCCTAAACTAAAGTGCATGTTTTTCAACCCGCTCTGTATTAAACAAATAATGTCAAAAGATAATGATTTCCAAAAATTATAGTAGCATAATGCCTGGGATTGTACCGCAGGAGCCAACCCCGTTACTTAAGAGAAAAGATGGTGACATTCGATTTTTGTTAAGAAAACGTTAATAAAAATAATTTTTTGAAGAGGTTATTGACAAGCCGAAAAGTGAAATCTATACTAGGATTAAGTATAATAATACCTTATTCGACAATTTTCCTATATTCCTAAGATCAGAAACAAAAGACTAGAAAAGTTTATAGCAAAATCTGATATTTATTATTTTACATAATTGTCAAAAGGTAGTAATGCAAACTATTGGTATCTAAGGCATAGGAGCCTGTGATTGCCTAATTGCCTAATCTAGTTTTAATTTTTCTAGATAGGTAGTAAAGGCATAGGGGTCCTATTTTTTATTCATAAACATTAACTAATGTTTATGTAGGGGAGGCGATAATTGGCTGGTTGCAATTTAAAATTTGACCATAATTACCTGACGTATTTTGGCACTAGTATCTTATACAAAAACGGTGTTGGGCTTCAAGCCAGCAGTGTTGCTAGTCAGAAGAGACATGGAGCCTGTACGAGATAATCTAATGCTGAACGACCGAAATGAATATAGACAATGAGCTAGGAAGCAAATTAGAGGAGGAAGAAGAATGCGGTTAAAAGGTAGACTTACACTAACATTTTCATTGCTGACTGCGGCTATTTTATTGGTCCTATCATGTATTGCCTATTCTTATACAAAAGATCTGGTGACTAAAGGTATTGAAGAGGAAATGAAGGCAAGTGTCGGTTCACATGTGAATAAATTAGACGGCTGGCTTACAAGCAAGTCAAAAATGCTTGCAATTACTGCTGGCACTATACAAGGCATTGCAGGTGGCTCCGAAATCACTGTCCCCATGGTAGCAGGGTACAAATCAGTCGACCAAGAATTGTCCGATTTTTATTTTGGCTCTTCAGATGGGAAAATGGTGGACGGCAGTGGATGGACACCTCCGGCGGATTATGATCCGCGTTCCAGATCGTGGTATAAAGCAGCAACAGAACAGGCAAAACTTGTTTTTACCGACCCTTATTTAGATATGGTAACGAAACAAATGGCAGTATCAGTGGCGATGCCATTGAAAAATGCGTCAGGACAAGTTCGTGGAGTTGTTGCTGAGGACATATTACTGAAAACCCTTGTCGATAATGTCCAAAGTATCAAGATGTTTGACGAAGGATATGCTTTTCTATTAGATACGAAAGGCTTTGTGTTGGCCCATCCGGATGCAGACTTAATTTCAAAGAATATCTTTGAGGTAGAAAATGAGAAGGATTTGTCTGCCATATTAAAAGGTACGCTTGGAAACGACTATGGGTTTGGGAAATATCGCTATAACGGAAAAGACATGTTGATAGTATCGCAAAAGGTTCCTTCGACCGGATGGACTTTAGCCGTTAGTGTGCCGGAAGAAGTTGCCTACAAACCCCTTGCATTTCTAAAATGGTTCTTTGGCTTAGGTACATTCTTGGCCGTTCTTATCGTGGTAGCAGTTACTTTTGTTATTGCCAAGCGTATAACGAGGCCCGTGGAACTCTTGGCAGAACAAGTAAGCATGGTTGCCAGCGGCAATCTTATTGTGCAAGCCAAAGTAGATGGCCAAGATGAAATCGCCATACTAGCAGCCGATTTCAATAAAATGGTGAATAATCTACGCGAGTTGATAAGGCAAGTGCAGTCGCACGCTGAACAGGTGGCGGCATCCAGTGAGGAACTCACCGCCAGCGCGGAGCAATCTTCCCAGGCGGCCAACCAGGTAGCTTCGTCCATCACCAACGTAGCTGCCGGGGCTAATGAGCAACTGGCTACAGCCAACGAAACCTCTACTGTGGTAGAGCAAATGTCTGCTAGCATCCAGCAGGTTGCCGCCAATACAAATCAAGTCGCAACCGAGTCGGCCCAGGCCGTCGACAAAGCCAAAGATGGTGGGAATGCCGTGGAGAAGGCTGTAACCCAAATGGGTCATGTCGAGAACACTGTAAATATATCGGCTAAGGTAGTAGAAAAACTGGGTGAGAGATCCAAAGAAATTGGGCAGATCGTAGAGACTATCTCAGGTATCGCAGGGCAGACCAATCTCTTGGCGCTGAATGCTGCCATCGAAGCGGCGCGAGCGGGAGAACAGGGGCGAGGATTTGCTGTTGTAGCCGAAGAAGTACGAAAACTCGCCGAGCAGTCCCAGGAAGCGGCCAAGAAGATCGCCGAACTGATTGGGGAAATACAAGGGGATACCGATAAGGCTGTCGTAGCCATGAGTGATGGCACACGGGAAGTCAAGACAGGGGCAGAAGTTGTCAACGTGGCTGGGGCTGCCTTTAAGGAAATCGCTGAACTGGTTACCCATGTGTCCGGTCAGGTAAAAGAAATTTCGGCTGCTATTCAACAGATTGCCACCGGCAGTCAGCAGATTGTGGGTTCGGTTCACAGGATCGATGAACTCAGTAAAACATCAGCAAGTGAGTCCCAAAGCGTTTCTGCTGCGACCGAGGAACAACTGGCTTCTATGGAAGAGATCGCCAGTTCCAGTGAAGCGTTATCAAAACTAACTTACGATCTACAGACGGCTGTAGCCAAATTCCGTGTCTAGCATGAAGAAGGTGGATAATAACTGAAAAAGATCAGATAAAAAGAAGGTTCTGCCACAGCGGCGGACCTTCTTTATTATGGTGGGATATTTAAATTCTCCTAGTAGTTAGGAAATATAAACATTTAAACAATTTCTCAGAATACTTTCATATTATCATTGACAATTCCATCCACATAAAATATAGTAGTTATAACAATAACACCTAATGGAGAGCATAATGGAAAAAATACTGACGGAAATACAGAAGCTTGGTTTTTCTCAATATGAATCAAAGGCTTATCTGTCGCTGTTGCAACATTCTCCTGTTACGGGGTACGAACTTAGTAAACGCTCAGGAGTTCCACGCTCGATGATTTATGAGGTAATTAATAAACTAATTGATCGGGGAGCAGTAAATACAATACCTTCTGATCCACTTAAATATAGTCCTGTTGCGGCAAAAGAGTTCCTTAAACGGGTGCGTAGAAATATAGACGCTACATTTGATTTTCTGGATCAGTCATTGAGCTCGCTAGAGCAGGGCGGGGATATAAATGTCATTTCGCACATTCACGGCTATGAACACGTAATGGATGAACTGTTAGAAATTATTGACGGAGCAAAGCGGGAATTGTGGCTTTCGGTCTGGGACTCACAAGCATTGTTATTGAAGACGAATGTGCAAGAGGCTGAAAAACGTGACGTAAAAGTATTATCAATTGTTTTTGGCAGTGAAGATTCTCAATTAGGCATTACTTTTCATCATGATTATATGCCACCTGATGTTGTAAAACATCGTATAGGCGGAAAATTAACGGTAGTTACTCGCGATAAAGAGGAAGTCGTTATTGCAAATTTTCTTGATAAGGGGGCTTCGTGGGCCGTAAAGACTCATGATCCTGCTCTAGTCTTAGTAGCTACTGAATTTATTAGACATGATATTATGATAGAGTCAATTACCCGCCACTTTGGCCCGGAGCAATTGGATAAACTTTGGCGGAATCATCCCGACTTAAGGTATGTTGTTGAGGGAGAGCGATCCGAATGAGACGGATCGCTTCAATTAGCACTTGTCTTGAGTAGTTATAAAACTAACTTCTAAGTGTGGGAGGATATAGAATGGGGGAGAAAATATGAATGTGGATTCGAACGGAATAAAATTCTTTAAAGGAGTTAAAGCAGGGATGCCTATTGCGATCGGCTACATACCGATTGCGATTGCTTTTGGACTATTGGCAAAGTCATTAAATATTCCCAATTATATCAGTGTGTTGATGTCTTTGGCAATTTACGCGGGAGCCAGTCAGTTTATAGGAGTCAATTTATTAGTTTTGGGAGCCTCCTTTGGCGAAATTGTAATAACCACATTTCTTTTGAATTTGCGGCACTTTCTTATGACAGCCACTTTGTCTCAAAGAATTGAAGATGAGATGTCAAAAGAATGGCGGGCGCTATTATCTTTTGGTGTAACCGATGAAACTTTTACAGTTAGTGTACTACAAGAAGATAGACTTTCTAAATATTTCGTTTTAGGGCTTAATTTGGTTGCATTTGCTTCATGGAATGCTGGTACTTGGCTGGGAGTGTTTTTTGCAAACGGCTTACCAGAGATAATAAGAACAAGTATGGGAATTGCTTTATATGCCATGTTTATCGGATTGTTAATTCCGCATGTTAAAAAATCCAAACCTGTATTCGTGGTTGCCTTGTTGGCTGTTATGATAAATTCCTTAATGTATTGGTTATCGGGCTTTATTGGATTCTCGAATGGCTGTAGTATCATAATAGCAACGGTAATTAGCGCCGCCATAGGTGCAATCTTTTATTCTGAGGGGGAGGAGTCCTTATGAATCTAATATATTTAGTTTTGGCGATGGCTGCCGTTACTTATATACCCCGGATGTTGCCGCTGGTTTTATTGCAAAATGTCAGTTTGCCGCGATACATAAATCGTTTCATGAGGTTTATACCCTATGCAGCATTGGGAGCACTTATTTTTCCAGGAGTGCTTAATTCAGTAGGAACAGGCCATATGGAAATGGCAATTGCAGGATGTATGGCTGCGATATTGTTGTCTTGGTTTGAAATGAATCTTATTTTTGTGATAGCCGGAGGGATAGCGGTAGTTTTTATCATGAATGTGCTTTTTTAAAATATTTTTCTTATAAAGGAAATATTTGACATTCAACAAAAAGCAGTACTATAATAGACATAAACATCGTGAAATTGTTTAAACAGCTCCGATATAGAAAGAGTAACCATGTGACCCTTTAGTACAGCGAGTCGGTGACCGGAAGACGGTGGGTGGGATGATCGGCCTAGAGAGCATGGTGAATGGTTCTATTAGCTGACCACCGAAAGTTTTTGCTGTTTCAAAAAAGCAGCAAAAACTAAGTAGGCTGGGACGGTTGCCACCGTTATTGGGCTAGAGTATCGGATAACTGGTGTGATTATCCCGTACTTGAAAAGAGATGGGAAACTATTAGTTTCCTGAATTAGGGTGGTAGCGCGAAATCATTTCGCCCCTGCATAGGGGGAGGAATGATTTTTTGTTTTTAACTACAAAAAAGATTAAAGAAATGAAGAACGGTAGAAAGAAGGGATAGCGAGTATGAATTTAATAGAGCTTTTAAAGCCTTATCAAGGGTTTGAAATTATTTCCAATAAAAAGCCTCTTTGCTCAGCTCAGGAAGGGGCAGCGTACTTTCAAATTGAGATAGGACAAACTGCGCCTACGCTCATATTAGAGGGAGACGGCAAATACTTTGCGGCGATTGTATCTGGTGGGCGTAAGGGTCTGGATATGGAAGAAATAGCTCAAATACTGGGTTGCCAAAAGGTAAAACTGGTAAATCGCACCAAAGTGAAAAATATTACAGGATATGAGGTTGGTACTACGCCCATGGTGGGACTTTCTTTGCCGTATATTTTGGATAAACAATTATTCAAATATGAATTTGTTTATGGGGGGATAGGGGAGTCTGATAAGACGTTGAAAATTGCGCCAGCTGTATTAGAAATGGTGAACCAAGTAATTGCTAAGTTTGATTAGGCGATAACTATAATTTATGGGATATAGCGAATCCGATTAAAGCTCAGGAGGTGCAAAATGGCGTTTAAATATGAATCAGTTGTCCCGTGGGGAAGGTCTTTTGCGGAATATATTGATATGTTTTGCTTAATTGAATCTGATTTAAATAAAAATATTTTGGGTTGCGGTGATGGTCCGGCTAGTTTCAACAGCATAATGAAACAAAAAGGGAAAAAGGTTATATCAATTGACCCCATTTATCAGTTCACCAAGAATTTTATTGCAAAGCGTATTGAAGAAACATATCAGAATGTTCTTGATCACACCAGGGAAAATCGGGAGAATTTTGTTTGGTCAAAAATAAAAAATATCGAAGATTTAGGGACAATGAGAATGATGGCTATGGCAGAGTTCTTAAAAGATTATGAAACCGGTAAGAAAGAAGGACGATATATATTTGCAGAACTGCCGATATTACCGTTTCCAAATAAACAATTTGATTTGTCATTAGCTTCGCATTTTCTTTTTTTATATACAAATATCTTATCGTTAGATTTCCATTTGCAATCAATAAATGAAATGCTGCGTGTTTCTAAGGAAGTTAGGATATTTCCATTGTTAGATTTAAATGCAGAAAGATCACCATATGTGAATGAAATCATTTGCAAATATAAAAAATTAGGTTACGATGTAGAAGAAAAGCAAGTAAATTATGAATTTCAAAAAGGCGGAAATACAATGTTGAGAATTTTTGATAAAGAATAATCCCGGGAAAAGCATCTTTGAAAAATTGCATAAAGGTGTTCATAAAATAATTGGACGATAATAGAAAGCAAAGCCAGGGGACTGTGGAACTGCCTTGTAAAAGTGTGCTACTGGTGGTCCACATTAAGGATGAGTTAATATATAAAAGTCGCAATAATACTAAAAAGAATACAGTACCACCGTCCCCACCTATGTTAATAAAAACGAGGTGATACCATGTATGATAACTCTCCCGAACTTTTTGACCAACTATACCGCGATAACTATATCAAGGTATACAGACTGGCCTTCGGGCTCGCCAACAAAGGGTTCTCGGTCACCGACCGTCGTAATGATGCCGAGGATATTACTCAGGAAGCTTTCTTACGGGCTTTTCGTTCCTTTAACACCTTTCGAGAAGAAAGTTCTTTTTTTACCTGGATATGTCGCATCACCATCAATGTTGCCAACGATTATATAAAGCAAAGGACGAAACTGCCTATTTATGAAACTCTCGAAAAGTTAGGTTGTTCTGAAGAGGATTTGATCGATCCCAATCCTGCTAACGATCCGGAAAGCAAATTACTGTCCAATGAAGTAATGCGGATCTGCATGATTGGTTTTACGGAATGCCTGCCAGTTCACCAGAAGAAGGCCTTTTTCCTGGTAATAGGATTAGATTTACCCTATAAACTTGCTGCCGAAATATTGGATTGCACTGTTGGATCGCTCAAAACAACGCTGCACCGGGCTAAAAAAAGATTAATTGGCTACATGGAAAGCAGGTGTTCTTTAATAAAAAAATCAAATGATTGCCGTTGTGAGCAGTGGGTTAAAGCTGTTCGATCGCATGAAAGGATTACAAATGAGTGTATAACCAATCCTACAGCCAAGATTACTATTCCGGACAAGGTGAAAATATACATGCGAGACTTGCGCGATATATACCAGAATGTTTATTGGGCAAGAAGCGACGAGGTAATGACGGAGGTGCTTAAAGAAGGATTTTGCCAAAAAAAGTGGGCTACTTTTACCTAACCTTTTGCTTTTAGAACAGTCTAACTAAATAGATAACAAAATTAGGAGGACTGATCTTATGAGCGCTATCAATGAAAAAATTATGGATGAGCTAGTCGAGATGAAGGAAAGAATCAAGGATTTTGTGCTGGGGCTGGGAGTGGATGATGTCGGTATTGGGGCAGTATCCAACTACAACAGTCCCAGATCGACGAGACTAGAATCAATCTTCCCGGAAGCTAAATCCATGATCGTGCTCGCCTACAAGGAAACTTCCAACTGCGATAGTCCGAACAGGCAGATCGCCATCAACGGCAGACTGGATTTGATCCAGTTTTCCCAATCCTGCAATTACAGGCTGGCACGGTTTCTAGAAAAGGAATATGATGCGCGGGCCATGACCGTACCGTATTCCTTTCCTATAGACATGAGTAAAGGGGGGCTTGCGGAAATATCACTGCGTCATGCGGCGGTTGCTGCGGGGCTGGGGTCTTTTGGCCGGCATAACCTGGTGATTCACCCTAAGCATGGTGTGCGGGTACTATTTACAGCGGTCCTCTGTGATCTCGATCTGCCATCGGATCCTCCGGTACAAGAGAATTTATGCAACCGGTGCAATGTTTGCGTAGAAAGCTGTCCTGTAGGGGCTCTCGATGAGGAAGGCAAAACCGATATTCGCAAATGCAGCCCGCATATTCAGCCTCATGGGTTAAGAGGGACCATCTCTTTCTGGCAAAAGTTGGTGAACAGCCCTTCAAAAGAACGAGATGAATTGTTTATGGATAATTCCTTTTGGGAACTGTGGCAAGCAGGTATTGTGCGATACATGTACGTTTGTTTCAACTGTCGGAACTCCTGTCCCATTGGGCAATCAAAAAGGTAAGGATAATTAGAATTTCAATGCTCTATCGAATATTTCATCATTTATAGGCTTTCCTACATGAAACATAAAGTTCCTGCAATGTTGCTACTATGGATGGAAGCATCTATATCTATACTATATCCGATGGTAACAGGTTATCTAAAAAGCCAGGGGGATGGTGGAACTGTCTTGTTAAAGAGTGCTACAGGTGGTTCATATTAAGGATGAGTTAATATTTAAGAGTCAATAGTGCTAAAGAAGACAGTACCACCGTCCCCCTGGCTCCACAAAATTCGTCGCACACTCTACGAACCGTAAAGTGTGCGGCGAATTCTCAGTTTCTTTAAGATAATTTCTGTTCGGTTAAAATTAACGGTCCGTCATGTGTAATAGCAATGGTATGCTCATACTGAGCAGACAGTTTGCCATCGACAGTTTTTGCTGTCCATCCATTCCGATCTAATTTGCACTGCCACGCACCGACGTTAACCATCGGTTCGATGGTGATGACCATACCTTCCTGCAATCTAAGCCCTTTACCAGGTTTGCCGTAATGAAGAACAGCAGGCTTCTCGTGAATAATTCTTCCTATGCCATGTCCCGTAAAATCTCTAACAATCGAGAAACCTTCAGATTCAACATATGTTTGTATGGCGTAACCAATATCTCCTAAACGGTTCCCAACATGTGCTTGCTCAATACCTTTATACAGAGATTCCTTAGTGGTTTTCAGTAGGCGTTTTGTCTCATTCGAGATATTACCGACTGAATGTGTCCAAGCTGAGTCAGCAAGAGCACCCTTTAGATTTACAACGAAATCAATTGTTACAATATCGCCATCTTTCAGTGGTTTGCTATTAGGGAATCCATGACAAATCTCGTTGTTAACTGAGGCACAGGTGGCATATGGATAACCTTTGTATCCTTTTTGCTCAGGCCTAGCGTTCCGCTTAGCTAGATAATCTTCAACAAATTTATCAATTTCTGATGTGGTTATACCTGGCTTGATAATCTTTCCAATTTCTTTATGGCACGAAGCCAGTATTTGACCTGCCTCATGCATCATTTTAATTTCACGCTCGCTTTTTAATTCAATCATGCTAGGTTTGCTCCTTAACTTGCTTATCTTTTTGAACTTTCTATAAGGTAGAAAAAACTCATCCGGTTTTAGCAGTTGATAGTAACATTCTACCATCGTAACAATTATATTTCCAATTTAATTTTGCCTGTAAAATCAGGACTAACTTAAATTAAGGCCCGTTTTTTCTGTTTATGGTAATTGTATAGGGCGTGTGGCTAGTTCTAATTGTTTATATAGAATAAGCATTACATCATGAATTGAAAGACTTGAATTCGTAATAGCGGCAGAATACAAACTTCCAATAAAAAATAAGACAAATATCTAAAGGTTTTTCCAGATAATTGGGCGAAAATATATAGGAATAAACCGGAAAAGCATTTGTTGAAGGTTATTTATAACACATTTTTGGGATGGTGATGTTCATGCCTTTTTCTCTGGGTGAAATCTGTTCCTTCATTGGCATCGTGACTTTATTAGTAATGATTCCAGGACCCAACACGGTACTTGTTATTGAGTCAACAGGGGTAAACGGCCGTCGAGCGGGATACATTAATGTTCTAGGAATTATGACTGCATTGTACTTTAATGCATTATTGTGCGGGCTAGGTCTATCATTGATCATTATGCAGTCGGCAGAAATTTATAATTTATTGAAACTGCTTGGCGGCGGGTATTTAATATATCTGGGTCTAAAAAGTTTGGTTGATGCTTATAGATTGCACCAAGTTGAGCAAAATTGTGAGTTCGGGTTCAACGCCGGACCATCTCTGTTACACAAAGGTGCTTGCTATTTCAAAGGGGTTTTAACCGGTACTCTAAATCCTGGAGTAATTGTCTTCTTTATGTCCTTCTTTCCTCAATTCATGCATGAGGATGGCAATATTCTGGTTCAATCGCTTATCCTTACTGTTCTTTACTCAGTGTTGTCGGCGATATGGTATGGTTTAATTGTATTCTTCGTTGGGAAGTTGCGCCAATTTTTGATGAGCCGGGAAATACAAAAATGGCTGAAAGCCACAACCGGGGCAGTTTTAGTTGGTATGGGAGTAAAAATAGCGCTCCAAAGAAAATGAGCTTAAATTTTCTTCATTTGATAAATGCCAGGAATGCTGGAGGTATATGACGGAATGAAAACATTTAAGGTAAAGCAAGTGGATACATTTACAACGAAACCTTTTAGCGGTAATCCTGCTGGGGTCGTTGTTAATGCTACAGGACTTACTTCAGTGGAGATGCAAAAAATAGCACAAGAAATGAACTTGCCGGCAACTACATTTGTTTTTACGCCGCATAATGAAAGGGCGGATTTTTTCGTCAGATACTTTTTACCTAGAAGTGAAGTGGCGGTAGGTGGCCACCCTACAATAGCCACTATCCATGCTTTGATTGAGGAAGGCAAAATAGGGTTGGATAAGAATTACCAACAAATTTGGTTGGAAACCGGAGCGGGGATATTACCTGTTGAAATTAATGGTTCTAATGAAGGCAACTATACGATCACAATGACGATGGCTACTCCTAAGTTTGATGATGCCGGGATATCTCATGAAGAATTGGCTGCTATACTAGGAACTGATCGTAATAATTTAGATGATCAATATGCTATTCGGAAAATGAATACAGGCATACACTGGTTTGTGGTTCGTCTGAAAAAATTGGCGGCAATTCGGAATTTACATCCTGATCTAGCTGCGATTGCCAATCTTAGTCGTAGAGAAAAGGTGGCCGGAATTCAAGTTTTTACTACTGAGACCGAAGATTTTCAGTGTGATTTCCATGTTCGAACATTTATTCCCAATGAAGGTGTTGATGAAGATATCGTTTGTGGTACAGGCAATAGTTGTATAGCTGCCTTTATTGTTGAAAATGAGATAGTAAAAACAAATGGTAAAATACGGTTCATTTCAGAGCAAGGCATAGAACTCGGACGCCCTAGCAGGGTATACATTGAAGTTGAAGGAAAACCGCACAATATTACGAAGGTTAAAATTAGCGGTACAGCAGTTACTGTTCTTACTGGAGAAATACATTTATAAGAAGCAAGGGGGCCTAGTCTGTGAGTGATATAGAAGCATTAATTCCACATCGAGAACCATTCCGGTTTGTTGATCATATTCTGTCTGCAAATGATAAGGAAATTATTGGCATTAAGACTTATGATGACCCTTTCTTTCTGCAAGGACATTTCCCCGGACGAAAATTAGTACCG
>JAEYSJ010000046.1 GCA_023434855.1 Bacillota bacterium
TCGGTCACATACCAATTGTATTTGTTTCTTCTTTCATAAGATACTTGCCAAAACTCAGTACGTTTCTGGCTGTCACGGCTTGAGAAAAGAGGTTTGTTTGTTTCGATATCATAGAATCGTGCCCAGATGGGCGATGCCTTTGGATCTTTTACTACAATTCTGTCGCTGCCAAATTCCAAGGTTGGGTCTTTCTGGGTAATGACCTTAATCCAGCTGAGTTTGGTTGAATCCAGCCAGGCTACTGCCGACTGAACAGCATCTATAATTTCCGGATTGGGGTGATCAATACTCATTAGGAACCGGGTTACTTTAGCGCTTTCCTGGCTGCTGAGGGAGGGGAGTTCGTAGGCCCGGCCAGTAGTTGGCTCCAAGGTATTTTGATCGTATTGCTGGCACCAGGCTGTTTTCTTGCCATTCACAACAATTTGAGTCTTGAGTAACATATCAATACCCTTTTGATATGCGGTTTGACAACGGTTTATTCTTAGTGCGTCAACAAAGGCAAGACCTTCATCTTTATTAAGTACATCGCGTAACAGATCGAGCACATTAGCCATAGCATTGTCATTGATGGTGATATTCCGCTGATAACCTGCACCTTCCGGGAAGAACTGACTCCAGCCGCCATTGTCATATTGACCGTTTAAGAGGTAGTCTAAGCCTTTGTTAAAACCATTCAGATATTTTTCAGCGTTAGTTGTAGTATACAGCTTACCAAGGAAGCGGATTTGCATATTTGTAGAATCATTATCAATGGTTGATTTTCTTTTACCTGCGTTTAAATCGCCTACACCAAGAACCGGCTGGGTTATATTTACGTCAGGCTGTAATTTGATCCAGCCACCGTCCGGATTTTGATAGCCCAGGATGTTGTCGGCAACTTTTTGTGCTTCGACGCTGTGGTACCATTCATTTGGCTGGTTAAGCATGGTCGCTATGGTAACGGGACCACCTTTTGCCAGAGGTGCATTATCCTTTTTGACCGGAACGCTGCCTTCCATGACCAGTCTGGTTCTTTTCGGCTCCCATGTAACAGTGAAGCCAAGCTTTTCCATTACAAAGCGGGCCGGTAAGAATAGGCTGCCGTCCTTTACTTGTGGAGCTATATCGCAGATGGTATCTTTGCCGTTTACTTTAGCTTTAGTTTGATTGACAGTAAGTTCGACCGTATTGCCATTTAGTTCGATGGTTACCTTTTGTATGGCCTTTGACCAGTTAAATGTTCCACCGACGGTTCCAATAATATCCTCCAGTGGCGAGAGAAAAATGTCTTTTTCTATAACCGGTCTTGTCAGCAAACCATCCTCCAAGTCGTGGTAAGCTCCATTAACAGCAAAGTTCGGGTCACCCATAATGATGGTAATTACCTGTTGGACCTTTGCAGGCTGTTCTTTAGCTGCCTGAGAAGGTAGCGGCGCCGCTGCCAGCAGGAAACAAGTTACTGCCAGGACAACAAGCCAAAATCGGTGTTGCTTGTACATTTTGATCAGCTCCCTTATTTGATTGTATTTCCTTCTCATTCTATTGTAAAAAACATTCCAATTCTTCGTAATTAAAGATATTAAGGTTATTCTTTTATATTTTAGGAAACAAAATCGGCTTAGGGAAAATTCTGATTTTCATGAGAAAACAAGGCAATTTTTCTTCAGCCAGTCAATTCCTGTTATGCTATAATAAAACATATATAGAATATTTTGGAAAATGGTGTAATAATGAGGTATTGGATATTGATCAATAAAAGGATCAGATGGCTTAAACAAAAATTTAAAGAGCATATGCTATTTTCGTTTAAATCTACCATTCTCAGCCTGTACATTCCTATTATTATTGTCTTTATTTTAATAATCGGAATCGCATCTTATCTGTTGGCAGCGGCTCAGATAACAGATAATGCTTACCGAAATATAAAAAATACGGTAAATCAAACCGGAAATTATTTGGACAACCGGATGGCAGATGCTTTTGAACAATTAGTCGCTTTGTCGAATCATCCGGCGATTTTAACTGTTGCTGCCAAGGATGCTGATAACGTGATACCAGAGGATTATTTGCAGGTTCACTATCAAATTGAGAGGATAGAATCCTTTTATAGTTCTTTAATCGAATCTATTTATGTAGACTTTTATAACGGAAAACTTCTTCTATTCCGCAGCGCCGATCAGAGTATTCGCCCCAGGTTTTCCTATGAGCATTATCGGCAGCTTTATCAAGGACATCCGTATGATATTTATTGGCGTCATTTAACCGTTAAAGGTAGATCTGGGAGAGATACACAGGACAGTGGCAAGCAAATTATCAGTATGTTCAAACTGTTTGGCAAAAATAATGCCCGAACCAGCGGGATTATTGCATTTAATCTACAGTATGAGTTTTTTGCCAAAGTGCTGAATAGTTCAGAGCCAAGTGAAAATGGGTATTTACTGCTCATTAGCCCAGAAGAAGCTATGGCTTTTAAAAAAATCGATAAGAAATACGAGCTTACTGCCGATATTTTACAGCATTTACAAACTACACTCGAGAAAGAAGGCCAACTGGAATATCAAGAACAAAACGGCGAAAAGATGGTCGTTATATATGATACATTGCCTACGAGTAACTGGAAGCTAGCGGCGGTGTTTCCCCAAAAAGACGTACTTGCCAGGCTGGACTATATTCAACTTATTACGCTCTCAATTATTATTCTACTGATATTTGTAGCTGTGTTTCTCGCTAATGCTTTAGCCAGTTATATTGCCAAACCGCTTTCTCTTTTAACCAAGAGTATGAAACGAATTCAGGGTGGAAATCTCAATTTTACTCCGCAAACGCATCCGTTAAGCGAAGTTGGTGTGTTGAATCAAGGGCTTGAAGATTTAGTTGGGCGGGTTAAAAATCTGTTGGAACAAATTGAGAAAGAACAAGAAAACAAACGGCAATTGGAGTTTTCTGTTATGCAAACACAAATTCACCCTCATTTTCTGTACAATACCTTATATTCCATAAAAGGGCTGTGTGACATGCGGTTGAATGAAGAAGCCAGTGCTATGGTGACTGCTTTATCGAATTACTTCCGGATCAGTATTAGTAGAGGACAAGAAATTATTAGTGTCGAGGAAGAGCTTGCTCATATACGTAACTATTTGTTTATTCAGGAAATGCGCTATGGTGATGATTTCGCTTATGAAATTGAGATAGACGAGGCCGTTTTATCCTATCGAATAATCAAACTAACGCTCCAGCCGCTGATTGAAAATGCCATTTATCATGGCGTAAAACAAAAACGAGGCAGTGGACGGATAGTGGTAAGAGGCTACAAAACAACTGATTTTATATGTTTTGAAATAAGGGATAATGGTTTGGGGATGAGTAAAGAACGGTTGGAAGAAGTACGCCTAAGCCTGGAGGGCAAAGGTACGGCGCAGCAGCCGGTAGGGCTTGGTGTGCGCAGCACGCATGAGAGATTGAGGCTTCATTACGGTAAAAAAGCCGGACTGAAAATTGAAAGCCAACATAATCTGGGAACTTGTGTAGAAGTTATCATTCCATTATAGAAAAGGGGCAATGAGGAGAATGTATAAGGTTGCTATTGTAGATGACGACCGCATCATTCGTAAAGGTTTGGCCAATACCATAGCGTGGGAAGAGAATGGTTTTAGGCTGGTAGGTGAGGCTGCTGATGGTGAACAGGGGCTAAAGATGATTGAAGAGTTTTGCCCTCAGGTAGTAGTATCGGATATTAGGATGCCATTTATGGATGGGTTGGAAATGGCCAGGCTTGCGAAAGAAAAGTATCCTGAAATGAAAATTATTCTTTTAACTGGATATGATGACTTTACCTACGCCAAAGAGGCTATTGAGTTACGGGCTTTCGATTACTTACTGAAACCGGTAGATAAAGAGGTACTGTTGAATAAAGTAAAAAAAGCTTCTACGGAGTGGGAAACTCAGCAAAATATCAAGGATAGAATGAATGCAGGCATGCCATTCTTTCGTCTGCAGTTATTAAAAAAACTGCTAAAGCAAACCCAATCTGCGGAACAGTTACGCCAGGAGGGGCTGTCATTAGGCATTCCGTTGGATGCTGAAGCTTTTGCCGTACTTGTTGTAAAAATAGATGACTATTATCAGGTTACTGGTGATAGGGAAGACGTGGTAAACGAATGGATCAAACAAGATTTATTAAAGCTTTGTTGTGAAGTTGTAGATCAGAGCGGATTAGGATGTACAGTTGACTTGGAGCAGGATGAGCTGATGATTCTGTATGCAAGCTCAGCTAGGTTAGGAGAAACCGGGGATGTGGCCCGAGAAGTGGCAGAATGGGTGCGCAGCCTCGCCAAGCAGCGGTTAGGCAGGACAGTGTCCATTGCTTACGGTAGATTTTTTCAGGGAATCGCCTCTATTGCAGAGTCGTATGAAGAAGCAAGGCATGCTCTGGAGTTTCGCCATGTGATCGGCAAAGATAAGGTTATTTCCGCTGCCGATATTAAAATCTTGTCCGGTGCGGAAAGTCTTTCATTTGAAGGGATTGTATCTGAACTCATTGGAACCGTGAGGCTGGGATTTTCTCACGAAGCGGTAGCGTTGGTAAATAAACTAGAAAAAGAAATGGCCTGTACTCAGCAGGTAACATTGAATAAAGCACGCTTTATTGCAGTGCAATGTGTACTTTCTCTCTACAGTAACGCGCAAGAATGGGCAAAAGAGTGGCAGACGCAACAGTACGAAGAGATTGACCGCTATTATAATCGGATTAACGGCATGCAAACGATTGAAGATATTATGAATGTAGTTTTGGAATTGGTAAACGATTTGGCTGATTTTGTTGCTCACCAACGCGAAAACCAGCGTTGTCCTGCGGTGAGTGAGGCAGTATGCTATATCGAAGCTAACTTTGCTCAAAACGGCCTCAGCCTGCAGGAAGTAGCCAAGCATGTTCACATGAACCCTGTATATATGAGTACGTTATTTAAACAAGAAAAAAACATCACTTTTTCTGAGTTTATTTTGGAAACTCGAATGAAAAAAGCGATGCAATTACTTCGTTCAGGTGGTATGAAAGCATATGAGGTAGCGGATAGAGTTGGATATAGCAACCCTGAATATTTTAGTGTCTGTTTTAAAAAGTACACGGGGATATCACCGGTGGAATACCGGAATAAAGCTTAAGCAAGTGATGGTACGGCTTTTAGGATGGATTTTCCTATGCCGTGTCTTTTTTTCTGAGCGCAAGACGGTTAGCTTTATAACAACGGCCTGAAGAAATTAATTACAAGATAAATATTCTAAATATATCAAATATTTATCTTAATAAATCTAATTCCCGGAAAGATGTTTTTTTTTTTAGAATATAAGTAAGAACTACAACGAAGGTGATAATATGCAATTGCCGTTGAAGCGAAAGGCCCAGGAACAATTGGGTCACACACCGCAAAAACGCACTAAAGAACAGAAAAAAATAGATATTGAAAAATTGTTCCCTTATTTTTTCATCGCACCCGCAATTTTACTTATTGCAAGCTTTTGGTTTTATCCTTTGGCTAATGTGTTTTATTACAGTTTACAAAATTATAATGCGAATACTCCCTTTTATAATGGTTTTGCCGGATTGGATAACTTTAAGACAATATTGTTTGATGATCCCCAGTTTTTACCTAGTCTAATTAATTCTTTCAAATGGGTAGTTTCCCAAGTGTCGCTGCAGGTAATTTTTGGGCTTAGTATTGCACTTACCTTAAATCAGAAATTTAAAGGAAGAACATTTTTACGGGCCATGGCCTTTACTCCCTGGGCCATCTCCGGCGTTTTGACATCGGTTATGTGGTCGTTGATGTATAACGAGCATATGGGGGTTGTTAACGATTTATTTATGAAGCTGAATTTAATTTCCCACAAATACGCCTGGGTAGCCGATTTAGATACTGTTTTCTCGGCAGTGGTTGTGGCCGAATTGTGGAGGGGTATTCCTTTTTTTGCAATAACATTGCTTTCGGCTTTACAGGGAATTCCGGAAGAATTATATGAAGCGGCCCGGGTAGACGGTGCGGGAAGAGTAAAAACATTTTTCCATATCACTTTACCACAACTGAAAAATACGCTGGTATTGACAACCTTGTTGCGGTGCGTATGGGAATATAACAACGTTGACTTGATTTTTAACCTTACCGGCGGGGGGCCGGCTCATCACACAACCACACTTACGATGTATGTAGCTGAGCTGGCTATCCGGGAAAATAATTTTGGTTATGGTTCGGCTATTACAGTAGTATCGTTTGTCATTTTACTGATTTTTGCAATGACTTATCTGAAATTGAGCCGCATGGAAAGAGGTGCCGAAGGATGAGCCTTAGTCCGAGAATATCTGAACGTTTAATCACATTGTATTTGCCGCTGTTCATGACAATGGTATTCATTTTATTTCCATTTTACTGGACAATGAATACGGCATTAAAGCCGGAGGGGGATATCCTGCAAACCCCTTTGGCATATATACCCAACCATCTGACAATTGATAATTTTATCAACGCCTGGAATAACGTAGGCTTTTCTAAGTTTTTTAAAAACAGCTTATTCTTGGCTCTTTGTACAGTACTTTCCGTTGTGACTTGTGCTACTTTAGTGGGATATTCGCTGAGCCGGTATCGTTTCAAGGGAAAACGCGTATTCATGCTGCTTTTATTATGTACGCAGTTTGTTCCCGGCGCCATGCTGATTATTCCGCTCTTTATTATCTTTAAGAATCTTGGACTGATCAGTAATCCCTTGTCACTTATTCTGGTTTACACAACTTTTCAAATCCCTTTTAATTCTATTCTCATGAACGGTTTTATTACAAGTGTGCCCAAACAACTAGAAGAGGCGGCCATGGTCGATGGCTGCAGCCGCCTGCAGGCGATTTACCATGTGGTTTTACCGCTGCTGCTTCCAGGTATTGTAGCTACCGGCGTATTTACTTTCATTTATGCCTGGAATGAGTTCCTGTTTGCCTTTATGTTCATGAATAAGCATGCCAACTTTACACTTTCCATTGGGTTAAGTTATATGATGGGTGAGTTTAACATTAATTACGGCGCTTTAGCTGCCGGCAGCGTAATTGCCTTAATCCCGGCTATTGCTATGTTCGCTTATGTACAACGTTATTTAGTAAACGGCTTAGGTGGTGCGGTGAAGGGATAATCTTTCACTAGAATAAATAGGAGTGATGCATGTATGTTTAGCAAAATCGCCAAAATGTTTTTGGTTGCGGGCTTGCTTTTATCCCTTGTATTGACCGGCTGCGGTCAAAGTACAACCGGTGGCGGGCAAAATAAAGCCGGGGAAAAGGTGACTATCGTATTTTGGGACGAAAATGCTGGCCCTGACCGGACTCCTTATTATCAAGAGCTAATTAAAAAGTTTGAGGAAAAATATCCTGCTATTCATGTAGAATATGTCGGTCTTCCTAAAAGCGGGGCTAAGCAAAAAATGGATGCTGCCATTGCGGCCAATGATATGCCTGATGTTTCCGGAATACAAACTAGCTGGCTGGCTGATTTTAGCGCCCGAGGCGCCTTATTGCCGCTCGATTCTTTCTATGAAAAATGGGCTGATAAAGATAAAATTAATCCTGGCATCATCCAGTCTAACCGTAATATGACATTAGATAAGAAATTGTACCAAATACCTAACACCATGAACATGGAATGCCTGTGGTACAGAGCCGATTGGTACCAAGAGGCCAGTGTAAAAGCTCCTGAAACCTGGGATGAGTTCTTCGTCGCTGTAGAAAAAATGACTGATAAAGATAAAAACCGTTATGGCTTTTCAATCCGCGGCGGCAATGGCGGATCCTTCCAGTTACAAAGAATGATGTATGCTTATTCTGGACTGAACTATTTTGACGCTAATGAGAAAACCACGATTAATGATCCTAAGCATATAGAATTCTTAAAGAAATATCTTGGCCTTTATAAAACATATACCCCGATCAGCGACGTAACGAATGGTTATAAAGAAATGGTAGCCGGTTTTGACACTGGCGCAGTAGCTTTAGTCCAGCATAATATCGGCTCTTATTCTGAACATAGTAAAGCGCTGAAACCGGGCCAATACGCCCCGCTAATTCTGCCCAAAACTGCGGATGGCCGCTTTGTTCAGGAATCCGGCAATACACTTGGTTACGGCATCTACAAAACCACCAAAAACCCAGAGGCAGCCTGGACCTTTGTAAGCTTCCTGTGTTCCCAGGAAAGCCAAAGCTATTGGAATCAAAAAATAGGGCAAATACCGACTCATCTGGATTCTCTGAAAGAGCCATGGGCGAAAGAATTACCGCATATGCAAATGGCTTTAAAAGTCCTGTCTGATTCAAATCTTAAATTTTATGATCCCCCCATGTATTTGCCGGACTATCGCTCCATTCTTGACCAAGTTGTGGATCCCGGCATTCAGGGTGTCATGACTGGCAAGAAAACGGTAGAAGAATTCTTAAATGATTGGGCAAATGCTATTAATAAATCCAGAGATAAATATGACAAAATGGTAGCCGGAAAGAAATAAAACCTAAATCTCTTTAGTGATGATTACGGTTGTGGCGCTAGGAAATATCTCCTGGCGTCACGGCTATCTGTCATGCACTACTTCAAGAAGATTTCGCGTTCGGAACAAGGGAGGAGTAGCTATCGTGATAGGAGATGAATATTCACCAGAGAAAAGAAAAATAATTGATGAAAAAACCGGGAAACCTGTCTGGCAGCTGACGAATGGTGATTGTAATAACTATCATTTTTACTTCACCGATAATTCGTTCACGTTAGGTGACAAAGAAATCTATTTTATGTCTGACCGGGCGTCCAACAGTCTGGAAGTATATAATCTTTTCCGGATGGATCTGGAGACAGGGATTATTCAGCAAATGACTGATGAAAAGGCTGGAATTACGCCTACCGGGCATACGAAAACACCTGACAGTGAAATTGTGGTTTATGTGACAGGAAATAAAATAAAAAAACTCAATACAAAAACCATGATTACTACAGTAATCTACGAGGAAACCACCGGAGCCCATTTAGGACATCCTTTCATTGCTCCTAACAAGAAATATATTGGTTTGGCTATTAATGAAAACCCTGGTCTATATCATGGAGCTAATTATTATGGTTTCAAAGAGCAAATGTACGCTATTAAAAAGGGCTGGATTACGCTAGTGTACCTGGATGGTTCAAAGGCTGTTACTGTGCATGAAAGTTCGCATTGGCTCGGGCATTTCCAGTTTGCTCCTGATGACAGCACTTTGGCTATGTTTTGCCATGAAGGTCCATGGCATCTTGTGAATCAGCGGATTTGGCTGCTAGATCTGATAAGCAGAGATATTGTCCCATGTTTTCGTCAGTATCAAGATGATTGTGTGGGGCACGAATTCTGGACCAGTGATGGAAAAATATTCTTTGATAACCGGCGTAAAGGTCATGATGGCACTATTACCTCCAATAAGACCCAGGCTACGTCAGTGGAGCCTGAAACGGCTGAAATACCTTATGTTGGATTGGCTGACAGCAAGGGAAACATAGTGAAGTGCACGGATATGCCTTACTATTGCAACCATTATCATGCTACAAACGATAATAAGCTGCTAGTAGGAGATCAGGTTGAGGATCTGGTGCTGATTCATCTTGACGAAAATTCGGCCAAACTGGAAACCTTATGTTCTCACCATACATCATGGCGTACGCAGCAGAGCCATTGCCACCCTACCTTTAGCTGGACTAACGAAAAAATCCTGTTTGCATCAGACCGAAAAGGTAGAATTCACCTTTACCTGGTAGAGCAGCAGGATGGAAAATGGCTGTAATGTAAAAATAATAAACATGGAAAGGCAGAGGACAACATGGCGGGTGTAAGTCTGAAAAATATTAGTAAAAGCTATGAGCAGACTATTGTAGTTCATCACGTGAATTTGGAGATAAAAGATAAAGAGTTTGTTGTATTGGTGGGACCTTCAGGTTGTGGTAAATCAACAACGTTGCGGATGATTGCCGGTCTTGAAGAAATTTCCGAGGGTGATTTGTTTATTGGCGATCAATGGGTGAATAATATGGCCCCTAAAGACCGGGATATCGCTATGGTATTTCAAAACTATGCCTTATATCCTGATAAAAACGTTTATGAAAACATGGCGTTTGGTTTAAAAATGCGAAAACTCCTCAAGAAGGAGATTGATGAACGTGTAAAAGCGGCAGCTCGTATTTTGGACTTAGAGCATCTCCTTCAGCGCAAGCCGAAAGACTTGTCCGGTGGTCAACGGCAGCGCGTTGCTCTAGGAAGGGCAATTGTCCGGGAGCCTCGCGTCTTTTTGATGGATGAACCTTTGTCCAACTTGGATGCCAAGCTGCGGGTACATATGCGGACAGAGATCAGTAAGCTGCAAAAACGCCTGGAAATTACAACTGTGTATGTAACGCATGATCAGACCGAAGCGATGACGATGGGGGATCGCCTGGTTGTCATGAAAGACGGTATTATTCAGCAAACTGCTACCCCTGCAGAAATCTACCGTTCTCCGCATAACCTGTTTGTTGCTGGCTTTATTGGCTCTCCGGCTATGAATTTTATCAACGGTGTTTTAAAGGAAAAAGAGGGGCAAGTATTTTTTGCTTCTTCCTGTTTCGAATGGAAATTGAACAACGTGTTGAGTGCTAAGGCCTGTCAGTTAGGTTATATAGGCAAAGAAGTGGTCTTTGGCATACGCCCGGAAGATATTCA
>JAEYSJ010000084.1 GCA_023434855.1 Bacillota bacterium
GAGCGGGGCCGATCCGTTCCAGATTGCATTCGGTACGATCGGCATGGATAACCCGGCACGGGCGATTGAGGCTGCGCGGGAGAACATCAAAAAAGCGGCAGCAGTCCGAGCGCAATTCGGCAGCTACGAAACAGCATTCAATGATGTAGAAGCTGAACGCATGATTAAGTCATCAACGAAATTTAGCGATGATCATCACTGGGGCTGGACCACTGAAGAACTGGGAGCCGGGCACATTGGCGGTAGACGTATGGTCGAAATTGACGACCAGCGCCGCGTGTATGTTGATGGCTACCGTGACGTTCTGCCAGAGCCGCGCACCCTTTCTGACACTGTTCGCGAGTTTGTTTACTGGGACTGGCTCTATCAGGTGCGCAATGCCGCAGGTAAAGAGCTTGGCTATGAATTTGGTTATTCCGAGCATTATCAATCTGTATATGACCGCGAGTTTTATCTGGAAAAATTGCTGTCAACCATCCCGCCTGTAACGCGTGCTGAAGCCGTGGAAGTATGCAGATGGTTTATGGCAAGCGGAAAAGGCGAGTACATGGAGAACGAGGGCGAGGCGGTCATTTTTAATCTGGTTGGGGAGTGTGAATAATGAAACTGGAAGCAGCACTGAAACACTTTTCCCCTCAGGGAATGCATATCAGCGACAATGTGAAAGGCACCTCACCTGAGCGGATCACCGGTACTGACGTCATGGCGGCTATCGGCACCACCAGCAACAGGGCTCGGTTTGGGCTTGCGGCTTTCTTCGGTAAAGCGGGTATCAGTAAAACAGACGTGCAACTGGCGGTTCAGGCGCTGGCGCGTCACGCAATGGACGCTGCCCCTAAAAATGTCCGTAAGGCAGCTGGTGGCCAATTCGGTAGCTGTATGCTGGTGCTAGCGCAATTTGCCTTTGCTGAGTATTCGCGTTCTGCGGCTACTAGCGTGACTTGTCAAAGTTGTTCCGGCACTGGACTTACTTCACAAATGGAAGAAGTCATTAAACATCCGGGCATTATCAATTCTGATCAAGTCGAAATCGTGCCTCCTCAAATTAAATATGAACTGGTTAAGCGCGTATGCCTTGCCTGTAATGGAAAGGGTGAGTTGAAGGCCCGCTGTCGTTGCGGTGGCAAAGGCGAAGTGCTAGACCGCAAAGCTACCCAGGAACGTGGTGCGCCGGTATATAAAACGTGTGAGCGCTGCGGAGGCAATGGATACTCGTCGATACCGTCTACAGCAGCGTATAAAGCAATCGTAAAATATACGCCTGATTTACACGTCAGAACCTGGACCCGAAACTGGAAGCCTTTTTATGAGGCATTAGTGGACATTTGTCATAAGGGTGAGAGACGGGCAGAAAGAGCGTTTCAACAAACAACCGATTTTCGTGATGATAAAGACAATATTTAGCTATTTCGGCACGCAGGACTTGATTTTGTCCGAAGTTGTCCTGTATGCTTCTAATCATGGAATGTTGCGCCTGAAATGAGTAGCTCCGGGCAGCCTGCCTAATACTGTCGATGTACCCTAATGGGACTTGTGAGACTTTCGAAAGAAAGACAGGAGCGGCAAGATGGTGATGACAAGCCTGCTTCCCTGCGTAAGGCACCTTAATTGGTGCCTCTGTCGTTTTGATACCCGCCACCGAGCGGTTTTTTGTGTGCCCAGCCAGACCTTTCAACGTGTAATAAATTTCCAGAGGGACATGGCAAACCTGTACGCAGATACCTATGCTGTAAAGGTACCCGTTATACAAGGATTCCTATGCTGTGGATTGAACAAGGTCTATATATCAGGATTCAGGAACTCGATAACGGCCCCACACCAATGCCGTTAAAGAGCGGATTTAATATGGAAACGGCTTATCGTGTACTGGGTTGTTTCAACCCCTCTGAGACGTCAGATGCATATTACATACTGGCTAATGATCGGGATGAAACGTGGTTTATATGCAACCGACACGTCCGCGTCGTGTGTGTGGATCATGCACGAAAAGAATTCCGTTACCCTATCTCTGTCCTGAACCTTCACTGAGCAAACAAACCAAACCTCAAAAAGGCTGCCTGCGGGCGGCCTTTTTATTGCCTGATTACGATCGAGCATTCTTTATTAAACGCTGCAGATGCGTTTCTTGCTGGTTTGTGATCATGTTTGCAAAGTGACCAAATTTGTATCGGTCGAGTTGAAATCAACGAAGCGGGCACTACGATTAAAGAGCATTCTTTGACAGTCATAAAAATGAAAAATGATGGCGAATCCCCCTGAGCGGAGGGGCATTACTGGATACTCTGTAATTGCTACAGCATGCGAAGCGCTGCATCCAGTCAGCGTTTCACCGGGAGGCACCCGGCACCGTCGAGAGATGTTCTTCCTGATATGACCTGTTCGTCCGAGCAGGTCTTTTTTTATGCTCCAATTTACCTGGAGAGAACCACTTACGCCTGATTATCAGCGCCATCCAGTCTACATAATTAAAGCATCAACTCCCATTCTTCTGCGAGAGCCTGGCGCAAAGGCTCCATCTTTTTCAGGACCTCCTGCGGATTGGTTATTATGAACCCTTTGGGGAAGTCAATCATTAAGGACGGATGCTCTTCACCTCGGTGTCGTATTTTTGCAGTAGATGTCAGAGCCTCGGTATAGAGATCATAAGCTTCTGTTAAGAGTATTTGATGTTTTTCGTTCAGATAGGGGTAAAGCTCATAGATTTCAGCCTCTGTAATTAATCTGAATGGATATTCTCCTGCAGAGACCAGATTCATTTCTGATGTCAGTAACTTCATCACCGGAGCTGCAGCAGTTCGGTAGTTTTTTTGTCTGGGAAAAAATGCATTTATAGTCGCCAGTACGAATAATGCTGTAAAAGCCAGAAGCAGGCTGATAACTAACATGATTTCCATAGGTAGCTATTATGCCTCTTTTATAAAAAACGACCGGATCTGGATCTCTTTGTCTCCATTTGTTTAACATTATCGGATATATCTTCGGACAGAGCCATCAGACCATCTTACTTTTTATAATTTGTAAAAATTCAGGCCCACTTCGACGGGCCTTTTTTATTTCCCCTCATTCCTGAGAGGACTCACACACAAGAGGGGGCGTAATGTCCGAACCTTTTTCCGGTACCGTAGCCGCCGGTAGCGCGCTGACTGGCGCCAGCATTTATGGACTGCTTACTGGTACTGATTACGGCGTGGTGTTCGGCGCGTTTGCCGGGGCTGTGTTCTACGTGGCCACCGCTGCCGACCTGACGATTTTTCGCCGCTCCGCGTATTTCGTCGTGTCATATTTTGCTGGCGTCTATGGCTCAGGGCTGGTGGGTTCGTGGCTGGCAAAAATGACGGGCTACGCAGATAAGCCACTGGATGCGCTCGGCGCTGTGATTTTGTCTGCAGTGGCAATCAAGACGCTGACGTTTTTCAGTGAACAGGACCCGCTAAAGCTGCTCGCACGCTGGAGAGGGGGAACCAATGGTAACTAACGATCCGCTGGTGGTGACCAACGTGGTGGCCTGTGCCGCCATTGTTTTGCGCCTGATGATGTTCCGTAAGCCTGGCGGGCGCCATAACCCGTGGGCGTCATGGCTGGCCTATCTGATTATCGTGGCGTATGCATCGGCGCCGTTCCGGTATCTGTTTGACTCCTACCTGCATACCCACTGGGCAACCGTGACTATAAACCTGATTATCTGCGCCGCCGTGTTTCGTGCGCGGGGTAACGTGGCGCGGCTCTTCTATGTACTGAGGTCTGAATGAAACAATCACAATTTCAGCAGGCGGCTGGTATAAGCGCCGGATTAGCTGCGCGCTGGTTTCAGCACATCGATGCGGCAATGAAAGAATTCGGTATCACTGCACCGACTGACCAGGCGATGTTTATCGCTCAGACAGGGCATGAATCTGTTGGCTTCTCCCGGCTGGTGGAGAGCATGAACTACAGCGTTGCGGGCCTGGCGGATTTCGTTCGTGCAGGGCGACTCACTCAGGACCAGGCTAATTCGTTGGGTCGCCGTTCATATGAAAAGGTGTTGCCTCTGGAACGCCAGCGCGCTATTGCCAATCTGGTTTACAGCAAACGCCTTGGCAACAAAGCCCCGGGTGATGGCTGGAAATATCGCGGCCGCGGCCTGATTCAGATCACCGGCCAGGCAAATTACACAAAATGCGGTACCGCGCTGAAACTCGATCTGGTCACCAGCCCTGAGCAACTGGAGCAGGACCGTAACGCGGCGCGCTCGGCGGCATGGTTCTACGCCGCTCATGGATG
>JAEYSJ010000090.1 GCA_023434855.1 Bacillota bacterium
ATTAGCACTTATCCTGTTTAATTCGCTCCCGATCCGGGTTTAGTAAAGGCCGTCCGCAGCCGCCGCCAAACATCGGATATTTCTTAGCAGATTCTTTGCTAATAATGGTGTCATATTGGGAACAGCGATATGTACTGTATTCGGAGAACTCTTCTGCTACTTCCAAGTAGGAACATTGATGAGCGGCCTCATCCCATTTTCCATACCTGCAAGGCATTTCTTTGCAGCAGTAACCGCACTGGTAACAATTTTGATCGCTGAATGCAGCAGCCACTTTCTTTGATGTATTTCGCAAAACGGTGCGTCCTTCTTGTATATAATCACCCAATAACCGTTCAGTCGAGCTGCTGGAACCCCCGTCAATCATTAAGCCTAAGCACATGAGTGTGACTATTGCTCTATTCATCCTTAGCCTTCTTCCTAGCTTATAAAAACCAGCTGTTTTTTTATATCCTTGAGTACTATACCACTTTGTTTGTGGCTGGAAAAGTTCCATTTTCTAAGCTATATAGAGAAGGAGTTAAGTCTGGCGGTATTAAAGTAAAATATGAAATCCAGACGCAGGATAGAATTAATTTCCTCTGTGATGCTGTGTTTTTGTTAAAACGCCAAGAAGCCTCAACTTAAGGTTGAGGCTTCTTTGTGTTTCTCGAGTATGGGATTATCACATGTGCCTTAAACTTTATTCTTCATTATACTTCGTCAAGAAGTTACACATCGCTTCTAAAACGATTTCCGGTTGTTCTTCAGGAACGAAATGTCCACACTCCGGAACGCCAAAGCCGCTAACATTCTCTGCCCGTTCCTGCCACCCTGCCAGAACATCCCACAAACTTCCGACAACACCATTGGCACCCCATAAAACTAATAAAGGCGTTTTGATGATTGTATCTCTGTCGAGCAGATCATACTCCAGATCGATGGTTGCGGAGGCCCTGTAATCCTCGCTAATCCCGTGTATCGTCATGGGGTCAGAAAAACATCGCGTGTATTCTTGTAATATTTCTTCTGAAAACCGCTCCCGTGCCTTTGGACCGATTTTACGCTGCAAGTTAAAATGGATGAAAAATTCTGGATCGGCGCTTAGTAATTTTTCTGGAAACCCATCTGGCTGAATATAGAAAAACCAATGCCAATATTTTGTTGCAAACTCCTGGTTAGTATCTCTATACATATCATAAGTGGGGAGAATATCCATCAATGTGCATGTTAATACTTTTTCCGGATGATCCAATAGTAAACGGTGACAAACACGAGCTCCGCGGTCGTGCCCGGCCAAGTGGAATCTTGAAAAACCAAGCTGCTCCATAACAGCTACCTGGTCATTAGCCATCACCCTCTTTGAATAATTGGAATGGTCAGGTAACCCCTGTGGCTTCGTACTATCGCCGTACCCACGGAGATCGGTAAGTACGACCGTAAACTTTTCAGCTAGTTTCGGGGCAATGAATCGCCACATTATGCAAGTTTCCGGGTGGCCATGCAGAAGTAAAATAGCCTCTTTCCCCTGACCGCCAACGAAAGTATTTATTTTGATCCCATCTCCGACATCCACCAGCTTGTGGGTAAACTCCGGAAAGTATTTTTTGGCCAACATGAGAAAACCTCCTAAAAATTTATTCCGCTACAGTTATTATTACTGCGGAGCAATAAACCGTAAAATACAAATTTATTATTTGTTAATAGGTTTTAACTATATAGAATGATATAATAATTTACAATTCGCTTTTGTCGGCGGAGTGGGAGGTGCAAAAAATGACAATAACGCAAATGAAGTATTTTGTTGAAGTGTGCAAGTGGAAAAACATAACGAAAGCCTCCGCCAGCTTGTGTGTGTCGCAGCCGACTATTACTGTTTCAATGAAAGAATTGGAAGCAGAGACCGGTCTGAATTTGTTTAAGCGGGACGGTAAAAAGATTTCTGTTACCCAAGAAGGGGAATTCCTGTTAAGCAAAATAGCGGCAGTTTTAAATAGTGTAGAACAATTAAACTATGATATTTTTGATTTTGTAAATACCAAAAACCATATTAAGTTAGCCATCCCTGTACAAGTCGGCTCATACTTAATACCAATAATCCTTGAAGAATTCAAGGGGAGACATCCGGAGATAAAGTTAGAAATTGTTGAATTAGGCGGCATGGATTCATTGCAAATGGTAGATCGTGAGGAAATAGATCTTGCGATTACAATCTACGAAGCAGATTATTGCAGTGGCTTAAATTACACCAAACTTTTTGATAGCGAATGCTGCTTCTGCACCAATACTGATCATCCACTAGCGACACAAAAGCAAATTGAAGTGTCGGATTTAGTGTATGAAAAACTCGTTATGCTTCAAGGAGGCTTCTTTGTCAATAAACTGGTCTATCGAGCATTTGAGGATGCCGGAATAAAGCCTAATTTAATTTTACGGTCGGCGCAATTGCATACGGTAAAGAGTTTGGTAAATAAAAAAATAGCGTCGACCTTCTTAATGCGGGAAACCGTTTTAGATGATCCTAAAATTGTTGCTATCCCGTTTTCGACTGGACTAAAAATCAGAGCTGGTATTGTTACAAAACGAGGGAGGCAAATTTATTCTGATGTAAAAAAACTGATAGACTTTACGCGGGAAAAGTTCAAATGAGCTTCCTCAATTCGCTGGTTGAGCTGATAGGGAAAAGTCTAATCAAGGTTTGGTAAAATTAGGAGCCATAATTCTTTTTGCTTGAATTATGGCTCGTTATACATACTGGCGACTATCGGACTAAACGACCACTTTTTTATACCAAGTGGTCGTTTTTTGTTCTTTTGATAACTTGTTTAGGAACTTACCTTATACCTAGCCGTTTTATTTTGCGCCATAGGGTCGTACGGTCAATCCCTAAGATTCTGGCAGCTTCTACATATTTTCCTTTTGCTAGCGCTAGCGCTTCGTTAATCTCGTCTATTTCGCTTGGTCTATGTTTGGGGGACTGATAGGGCAGTTTGGTATCATCTAAATGTAGATGAATGGAAGAAGCGTCGATTAGCTCTTGCTTATGAATAGCCGTAATCCGTTCAATGATGTTTTTTAGCTCGCGAATATTGCCTGGCCAATCATATTGTGTAAGCGCGGTCAGCGCTGCGGGGGAAAACTTTAATCGCCGTCTAAACGTGTCTTTCAGATTCGTTAGAAATAAATGGGTGAGAGCGGGAATGTCTTCCTTCCTTTCGCGTAATGAAGGAACTTTGAGTTGAAGAACATTCAGACGATAGTACAAATCAGCCCGGAACTTGTTTTCGTTGACGAGAACTTTTAAATTTTTATTTGTTGCGGCAATGATTCGAATGTCCACAGGAATTACCCGATCACTGCCTAACCGCATAACTTTTCGTTCTTGCAATACACGTAAGAGTTTTCCTTGGGTAATGTAATCCATTTCGGC
>JAEYSJ010000091.1 GCA_023434855.1 Bacillota bacterium
TCCGGAAAAAATGGTATGCGGTATTTTCTCAGAAGATTCCACTTTTACCGAAGAACATTATATTTATGAAAAGGCAATGAGTGAAATAGAACGGGCAAGACAAGAGGAAAAGCCATTCTGTACTTTCATTTCAACCTATGCGCCTCATGATCCTTACTGCGTGCCGGAAGAAATTTATCGCCTTTATGAAGATGTAGATCTTAAACTGCCAGCCAGCTTTTATGATGAGATGAATGATAAACCGGCGATTTACCGAAGAATGCGGGAGGCACTTAAAGGGTTGAGCGAAGAGGAATACCTTAAGACCCTCCGGTGTTATTACAGCTATTGTACTTTGGTGGATATTCAGTTTGGGAAGTTGATGCAGTATTTAAAGCAAACCGGGCTGTATAATAATACTCTGATTGTCTGTCTATCAGATCATGGTGATATGATGGGAGCTCATGGCCTCATGATGAAGAGTGTGGAGGCTTTTGAGGAGATCTATCGGATTCCATTGGTTATGAAACTTCCTGATCAGGAATTAGCTGGCAGTGTGTTTGATTTTCACATCAATACATATGAGATCGGACCAACGGTTCTGGAACTTGCTGGCTGCCGTCCACTTAAGGGGGAGCAGACAGGGGTGTCAATGGTTCCATGGATGAAAGGAGAGAGGACCGATAAGCATTTTGGTTATGCGGAATTCTTCGGTCAGAGATATTCCTTTACTCAGAGAATTTATTGGGAAGAGGATTTAAAATATGTATTTAATGCTTTTGCTGACGATGAACTATATGATTTGGCAAAAGATCCCCATGAGATTACCAATTTAAGCCAGCATCCGGATTATCAGGAACAGAAGAGATATTTATGTAACTGTATGTGGGAACAGGCTAAGAAAACGGGAGACGAGAGTCTTATTAATGCTGAATATTTTTTATTACAGATTGCGCCAATAGGACCGGGGGAGAGAAAACAAAGCGGGAATTATGGCATATACAATAAAAAATTCTAAACAACAAGGAGAAGGTATTATGAAAAAGAAAATGTTAGCAGCTTTTATGGCAGTGGCAATGTTATTCTCTGTTACTGCTTGCCAAAACAGTGCCGGGACCAGTAACAATAACAGCGGTAATTCTGGCCAGCAGAAAGAGGCATATGTTCCAAAGGGCGATTTTAATATTCGCGTATTTGCAGCCGCCGGTGGTGTTGCTGATTCCATTACACGAATTGCAGCCAAAGGATTACAGGAAGATTATGGCGTTACAGCAGTTGTCAGCAACCTGACTGGAGCCAGCGGAGCCGTAGCGGTAGCCGATCTGGATTCTTATAAACCGTCAATTAATGAACTTGCAGTTGTCAGCATGTCTCTTTTTACCATGGCACCTCTGATGAATCCGGATATCAAGGCTTCCTTAGATAATTATGAGATTGTTGGTTCTTTGATTCGTGATGATTTTGTACTTCTGGTTTCTGCAAAAAGTGGTATCAAAAATTGGGATGACCTGGTTGCGTATGGCAAAAACAATCAGATTATCTATGGCTCTAACACTCCCGGAGGATTTACTCA
Source organism: Bacillota bacterium (assembly GCA_023434855.1). Next base: position 1,553 of record JAEYSJ010000091.1, read on the forward strand.
TGTGGTTCAGGTTGCCTTATTTGGTGAAGCAGGATTAAATGCCCAGGCGCTGACTTCTGATGGAAGTAATAAAGATATTCTGGCAGTTATGTCCGGTGATGCGATTTGCGCAACGGCAACAGCAACTTTAGCAAAAACCTACATTGATAGCGGTGAAGTGATTCCGATTGCAGTTTTTTCTGATAAGAATTATACAGGATATAATGGATTTGATGTTCCGACAGTAAAAAGCCTGGGTTATGATATTGCACTCCCTTCCTATAACTTTTTAATCAGCCGTGCAGGTGTAAGCAAAGAAGAAGCCTCCGGATTATACAATGCATTGTTATCCTATCGAGAAACAGACAGCTTTAAAACACAGGCGGAAAATGCCAATTACATTCCTGATAACACGGACGGAGAGACACTGCGTAAGGAAATAGAGCATTATGCAGAAGTTTGCAAGGGGATCTATGATAAATATTATTGAGAATCATAAAAAGGAGGAATCTTAGATGAAGGTACAATATCGTTCTAACCTGTCCGCAGGTGTTTTTTCTCTGATTTTGGCAGTTATACTTTTTGTACTTATCCCCTCTCAAATTGGAGTTGATACCCAGGCAGTACATGGGATCAGCTCCCGCTCCCTGCCTTATGGTCTCAGTGCTTTGATGGGAGTCTGCGGAATTGGGCTGCTTTTTCAAAGTCTGGTTTTGAAAAAAGACAAGGTAAAAGAATTAAATCTGAAAAATGAGGGCAAAGGTTTTCTGTACATGATCTGCCTGCTGGCATATGGGATTGGATTTAATTACAGCTTTCTGATCTCTACCTATCTGCTTGGAATTATTACACTGGCATTTACCAGATGTAAAAAGGTTGCTTATTATGTGATTGTTGTAGCAGTTGTAACGGTACTGTATTTTACCTTTACACAATTGCTGCATGTGCGGCTGCCATAAAAGGAAAGGATAGATAAAAATATGGACGTATTAGTTTCAGCATTGGGGCATTTGCTTACATTGCAGAATTTCATACTCATGAATGTTGGTGTTTTTGTGGGTATTATCTTTGGTGCAATTCCGGGGATGAGTGGAAATTTGGGAATCACTGTATTTCTGCCTTTTACCTTTCAGATGGGAGCGGTACCTGCGCTGTTAATGCTCTGCGGAATCTTCTTCGGGTCTAATTTCGGTGGTTCCATCAGCGCTATTTTAATTAATACACCAGGAACCAATGGTGCCTGTGCAACGCTGCTTGACGGATTTCCAATGGCTAAAAAAGGACATCCATTAAAAGCTTTAGATATGGCTCTCATTGCCTCAACGTTTGGGGGATTAATCAGTGCACTGTGTTTATTGCTTTTTTCCCCGCAGATCAGCAAAATTGCATTGAATTTTGGTGCGCCTGAATACTTTGCACTTGCTTTGTTTGGTTTATCTATTATTGCTTCAGTCAGCGGTGACAGTATTTTAAAAGGACTTATCAGCGGTGCAATCGGCATGATTGTGGCATCGGTGGGAATTGACAGCATTAGTGGTTTAACCCGTTTTACTTTTGGTAAAGTTAAGATGTACAATGGGATCAAGATGATTGCTGTTCTTTTGGGTGTTTATGCAATTGCTCAGCTGATTAGCCGGGTTAATGGCAACGACAAAGGAGGACAGGCCAGTTCCCTGGTTGTTGAAAAAGGAAAAAAAGACCGGGTTACATTGGCAGAGGTTAAATCTACCGCTCCGGTTATGTTAAAGTCGTCTGTTATTGGCTCGATTATTGGTGCGATTCCTGGTACGGGAAGTGCAATTGCGGCTTACATTGCTTACAATGAAGCAAAGAGAACGGCAAAACCGGATGAACATTTTGGTGAAGGTGAATTAAGGGGAATTGCAGCTCCTGAATCAGCCAATAACGGAGCTACTGCTTCCTGCCTGATTCCGCTTTTGACACTGGGAATACCTGGAGATGCTGTTGCTGCTACATTAATGGGGGCATTTACCATGCATGGTCTGGTAGTGGGACCAAAGCTGTTTCAGGACTCTGG
>JAEYSJ010000092.1 GCA_023434855.1 Bacillota bacterium
CGCCATAGCCGTCATAAGCATTAGAAACCGATTCCTGCTGCTTAGCTGTATTGAGCAAAAACTGCAGCCGGTGGCTAATCCCCTGATTGGTCAGGCGGATTGACTCCAGCAGCGATTTTCCTTCGACAGTTCGCTTAAAATCGTCTTCACAGCTATCAAGTTCAGCCTGGATCTTTTCCCGCTGGTTCATTAATTCAAAAAACAAATCAATGTCGTTTTTTATTAAGAACTTGGACATTTCCTGGGTTAGAAAAAAATAGTCCTGCCATAATTCACGCGGCGCTTTCATTAACGAGCCACCGCCACCTGCTGTTGTCCCTTGGCCAGCTTCATTGCTTCTACCCAGGTAGTGCGCAGATCCACTAAAATAGTTTTTGCATCTTCCAGCGGCTGAACTTGCTTTTTCACATTCCCCTGAATTAGGCTTTGCTCAATAAACTGATATAAAGCCATCCAGTTTTGCGAAAGCTCATACTGCATGTCCAAAGTGCTCATAAATTCGCGCACGATATCCTGTGCCCGTAAATTGGCGGCATTCGCTTTTTCCAGATTACCGGCCTGAGTAGCAAGAATGCACTCATTGACAAACCGGATAGCCCCATTATATAGCATAAGGGTTAACTCTTCCGGCGAAGCGGTCATTACTTGTTGTGTTTTATAGGTATTCGCTGTTGTAGCAGCATTCATATGGATTCCTCCATGCTTTCCTTCGGATTATTATGACTACTGACCAAGTTGCTGAGACAACCAGGAACTTTGCTTGCTGAGGTTGCTGAGAGCCTTCTCCATAGCATCAAATTGTTTGTAATAGCGGGCTTCAACTTGAGCCAGTCGACTATTCATATCATATAACTGATCTTTGTAACTGGCAATACTTTTTGCCATATTGCTGGTAGTGTCCGTAACGTTTGGTGTACCGGCTTCGGTTTTTAACCTGTTTAGGGATTCTTGCATTTGATCATATAACCGGTTGGCGACGCCTTCGGTGCTTTGTGTATCACCGGGTGTACCAAAGATTTTAAATACAATATCCGGGTCCGCTTCCAGAGCCTTCCGCAAATCGCTTTCAGTGACATAAATCTTTCCACCATTTGCAAATTCTGTTGTAATATTGCCATTATCATCAAAGTATTTACCTGTACCAATGCCGATGTCGATAGCACTCTGGTATTTGCCAGTCAGCCCTTTGATCGGCTCAGTAAAACTCATGCGCAAATTAGTAGCCATTTGGGTAAGAATTGGATCTCGTCGTAAAGAACCGCTTTTCGCTTTTTCTTCCCAAGCTTTTATTTCACTATCCTTCATATCCGCCTTCTGAGCATCTGTCAGCGGAGCAAAGTCTGAGTATTTGTCTTCTTTTAGTTCCTTCTGTACCAAAGCCATGAAGGTATTATAACTGTCTACAAAGCTCTGGACATTGGCAATCGTTTTATCAATGTCCGGCTGAACACCAATATTAGTAGGAATTGGATTATTAGTTACTGAATCAATAAAGCTGGTGGCTTTTAATGTATAAGTAACACCAGAAACGGTGAAAGTATTCGAGTTTTGTCTAAGTGCTACCCCATCCAAATTAATTATTGCGTCCTGACCGTTCTGCACAAGCTGATTCATACCAAATTGATCAAGCCCTTCAATTGACCAGCCATTGTTAATATCGCTTGACTTAATTGTGATGCGGCCAGTTACAGTATCGAAGGAAGCCGATCCAGCACCTAATTTGTCATTAAGATCATTCAACATAGTATCAATCGAATCACTTGAATTCACAGCAACAGTATAGGGAGTAACTGTACCATCAGCGTCAGTCTTTTTAATAGTTACATTAAAAGACCCTGTTATGCCAAAAGCATCCCCAACAGAGTCTGAACTAATAGAGCCATTATCGGCCTTTTTACTAGTCATACCAAGCGAATTGAGATTTGTATTAGAGTTGCCAATTTTTAAATTTTTGAATAAGAAATCCAGCCCTGCACTGTCTGTGCCGCTAAAATTAACAACAGCTTCCGATCCGGTCTTATTTGAATACAGATAAAAACGGTCTAAGGTAGTATCATAATTAGCCTTTACATCCGCGCCTGCTTTATTGATACTGCTGACAACTTCATTAAGCGTCATACTGCCCTTAACGGCAACAGTCTTGCCATTAATCGTCAGATTAAACTCAGAAGTGGCAGTGATTCCATCAAACTGATCAGCAAGAGTTCCTTTCGTCTTACCGGAAGCTGTATCTGTAATGCTCCCGCTGCTGGAAAGTTTAACTCCATCTGCCAACTGCTGCACAATAAGCGAATGTGACACATTAGCTGCGTCAGCATTGGCCGTAGCGCTTGCTATTGTTTCATTGGTAGAGGTCACTTGTTTAGGTGATAAGGTTGTCTGCTTTTTAAAATCAGAAATTGTCTTGTTACGAAGATCTTCTGCTAACGTATAAATTGTATTAACATCCTGCTTTTTCCACTCAACTTGGGTTTTCTTCTGCCAGACCTTATCATAAGAAGCCCTGCGCGCCTTCATTAAATCTTTAACCAGCTGATCAACGTCCATACCAGAACCACTAAGCCCGTATGTTCTCATTACCATGTGTACAACCTCCCTATCGAACTAAGCCTTTTTATCTAACAATAGTCCAACATATTCTTGTATATTGGCAATTGTATCCAACAATTCATGCGGTGGAAATTCCTTTAGCACTGTACCGTCACGCTTATCAACCATTTGTACAATCAGTCGCTTTGTTTTCTCATGCACAGAAAACTGCAAATCAGTATTTATGAGTTCCATCAATTTATTCATTCGATCTGTGACCTGCTCGACATCCTCACGACTAAGAGAATTGACCTCTACTTGTTTAGGATAATCATAGTTCTTGCTTGATTTTGCTGTTACATATCCTCCGGGCTGATTGTCTGCTGAAAACTTTGTAGCTTGATTGGTTGAAAGTATCGCGGCAGTTTTTAAAGTGACATCCATGTCTTGTCCACCTCGTCAAATTCTTCTCATTTGTTTTATCGAAGAAATTGAGCCAATCCTAAAGAGGATTTTATAAAAAAGTTAAACGAAGTTTGCCATGCTGCAACAAAAAGGATAAGGGAAATACCTTATCCTCTTTGCTCTCTATTTTAGCTTCGCATTTTTAGATCTGAACAATGTAAGCACTTCTATCACTTATATAATCTAACAAAATTTTTGATACATTTAATCATATAATCCATCATTTCTTTTGTCATCCCTGGATATACTCCTATCCAAAAGCTATGTTTCATAGCATAATTTGTATTGGATAAGCTGCCTATTTGTCTATACCCTTTTTGTTCCTTCCTCATTTTATCAAAACAAGGATGCATGATAAGATTTCCGGCAAACAACATCCGGGTTTGAACGTTACATTCCTCTAAATATTTTACAATTTCATCTCTGTCAAAGCTTATTCCTTCTTTTACGCCTATTAAAAAGCCAAACCAACTTGGCTGCGACTTTTCATTTGATTCCGGTAAAACAAGTACATCGTCAAGCTCTTCAAGCTCCTTTTTTATATAATTCCAATTTTTTATTCTTGCTTGGATAAAGCCTTCTAGCTTATCAAGCTGTGCACAACCTATAGCCGCTTGTAGATCGGTAATTTTAAGATTATAACCAAAATGTGAATAGACATACTTATGATCATAACCATATGGAAGTTCTCCATATTGACCTTTAAACCGATTACCGCATTTATTATCTACACCAGAGGGGCAGGAGCAATCACGCCCCCAGTCTCTTAAAGATAAAATTATCTTAGCTAATAAAGGATCATCTGTATATACAGCGCCGCCTTCTCCCATTGTCATATGATGAGGCGGATAAAAGCTCGATGTCCCAA
>JAEYSJ010000095.1 GCA_023434855.1 Bacillota bacterium
TGTTTCTATATTTTCGATTACCTAGGTAACTTTGAGTTTTTCCGGCAGAATAAACAGGGGATAGAGTCTCGTGAATCTGAGAGTATTACGGAAGCCATATTCAGTAAAAGAATTAGACTCATTGTGCATTTGCAGCAAGCTGATTTTGTAGTCGATACCTATCAAAGCTGGAGAAATAAGTTAATCAGTGATACCGTTTTCCAGATTCAGGCGCTAAATCCGGAGCTTGTATCTGTAAAATTACAATTGGAATACGTAGAGCATTATAAAAAGCAGGATTCCTTTGTTTTTCTAACTGAAAATGATAGAGCCAATTTAATCAAATATCTTGCACCGCTTGTATTTTTGGATGATGAGGATGAATATGCAAAACGCTTTGATAATCTGATGTATGGCTTAATGCTTGCGCAAAATGAGGCTTTGCCACAGTTTAAAAAGAGCAAGCGGCAATTAACGGACATTAGTATGAACCTGGCTAAACGGGTTAGTATTCCGCAAGTCAAAGCGAAGATAGAACTGATCAATACTATTCAAACTGACGAGTTTTGGCAAAATACTGATATCTTGTCCTTTGAAGCTGTACGGGTAGCCCTTCGGGACCTAGTTAAATTCATTGTAGATAGTGGCAGCCGTAATGTGATTTATACTCATTTAGCTGATCCTATTCTTGAGGTTAGAGAAGGTCTGCCGTTAGATTCGGGCTATGATTTCGCTGACTACAGACTAAAAGTAAACCGGTACATTGAAAAAAATAAGGATAGTTTGGCTATCTATAAGCTTCGTAACAACATCCCCCTTACAATGGCCGACTATGAAAGCTTAGAATGCATATTAACTGGCGAACTTGGTTCAAAAAGTGATTATGAACGGGAATTCGGTGATACGCCCTTTGGCTTATTGGTTCGTAAAATCGGCAAACTGGAATACGAAGCTGCAATGAATGTATTCTCGGAATTTATCAACGATCAGTCACTCAGTCAAATGCAGATCGTTTTTGTAAAAAAGATTGTTGACTATATCGTACAAAATGGTTATGTAGAAAATGCGGTGGAACTAATGAAACCGCCCTTTGATAAGCCGGTTAGCTTCATGAGACTATTTGATAAAACCAAGCAGCAGCGCATTATGGAGTTAGTATCGGAAGTTAAAGAAAATGCCACCCGGGTAGTTGGTTAGGGTAATGGAATGCCTGGCTTGGTGCTTTATCAGATAGGAAAGAAAAATAATCAAATATAAAGACAAAAGTCCTGCAAAATAGGTCGTATTTGCAGGACTTTTGTCTTTATATAGTAAATGTTTAAATAATATGTTTATTGAAAATTTATAGTAGAAGCTTGAGCTAATTTATTTTATACATAGCGGGTGATAGGAAAGTGGATGAGGTAAAAAAAGTTACTTTAGAGGGTGTGTATAGCCCTATACTCAACTATGCCATGCAGCAAAATGATGTTCCAGTGATCAAAAAACTCATTATCAAAAATACTTCGGAACAGGACCTTAATCAACTTACCATTTCTGTTGGGGCAAGTCCTGAGTTTATTCTGCCTTATACAAAGCGTATTGAACATATTGCAAAAGATCAGATGCTCGATATAGGGTTAGTTGACTTAAAGATTGATCCGGTATTTTTAGCCTCGATTACTGAAAGAATCATTGGAAACATCATCATTACAGTTTCTGAAAAAGACGAAATTCTTTATAGCGAAACAAAAAGTATTGATGTGCTTGCTTTTGATGAGTGGGGTGGATATACCATTGTACCTGAAATAGTGAGTGCTTTTATTACGCCTAATCATCCCAATATATCCTCAATCACTTCAAATGTTTCACAGATATTAGGAAAGTGGAGCGGTAACCCGTCGCTAGAGAGCTATCAAAGTAAGGATAACAACCGGGTTAAAATGCAGGTCGCAGCAGTTTATGCTGCTCTGCAAGCCATGAATATTGTCTATAGTGTTCCACCGGCAAGTTTTGAAGTTGCCGGACAGCGTGTTCGTTTGTGTGACGATATTTTTACACATAGAATGGCCACTTGTTTAGATCTGACGTTACTATTCAGTTCTTGCCTGGAAGCAATGGGATTGAATCCGTTGGTGATTATGGTAAAGGGTCATGCGTTTGTTGGCGTTTGGCTTACCGATGAATGTTTTTCTGAAAGCGTTCAGGACGATTTTTCCCTTTTGACGAAGAGAATAGCTGATGGAATTAATGACATCTGCGTCGTGGAAACTACAGCTTTAGTTGCTGGACAAAATATATCCTTTGATGAAGCCGGACGATTGGCTATTACCCGTTTGAATAAAGAAGAGGAAAATATTTGTTTTATTGATATTCGCCGTACAAGAGCCAGTGGTATACGCCCCCTGCCTATGAGAGTGCTATCGTCTGATGGCTGGGAAATAAAAGAGTGTTCAGCGCCTAGGAATGAAATTACTGATGCTCCCGCCAAAATGGAAATATACGAGAAAGTTGTCGATGTACCATTTATACCGACTACCCGCCAGAAAAACTGGGAACGCAAGCTTTTAGATTTAAGTATGCGTAATACTCTTTTGAATTTTCGTATGACAAAAAGCACAATACCTGTTCTTACTACAAGTTTAAGTGATTTGGAAGATGCCCTCGCCGGAGGCGATGATTTCCAGGTTCTTGATAAACCATCAGACTGGGATAATCCATTCAGGGAGAGTAAAATATTTGAAACTCGTAACCATACTGCTGCAATTGATGAATTACTGAAATTTGAGTTTGCTCAAAAACGGCTGAGGACACCTTTGGCTGGGAGTGAACTTGAAGTGTATATGACGAACTTATACCGTAGTGCTAAAGTATCAATGGAAGAGAATGGCGCCAACACGCTATATCTGGCACTAGGATTTTTGAAATGGTTTGAAACCTCAATCAGTCAGGTACCCAGATATGCTCCCTTGGTATTGTTACCTGTTGAAATTATTCGCAAGTCATCCAAACGGGGTTATGTAATACGTGGCCGTGACGACGATGCCCATATGAATATAACGCTACTTGAAATGTTGAAGCAGGATTTTGGTTTGGAAATTAGCGGCTTAGACCCTTTGCCTAAAGAAGGGCAAGGAATTAATTTAAAGAGAGTATTTAGTGTAATTCGCCAGGCGATTATGCAGTTTTCCAAATGGGATGTAGTGGAGGAATCCTACCTGGGGATATTCTCTTTTAATCGCTTTATTATGTGGAACGATATCCGAAACAGGTCCGAAGATTTGGCCCAAAATAAAGTTGTTGCCAGCTTGTTGAGCGGCAAGCTGGAGTGGCCTGCCGAGCGACTGCCGGAAGATGCCGATCTGGATAAAACCTATATGCCTGGTGCGGTTATCCTGCCGATTAGTGCTGATGCCACGCAATTAAGAGCCATATGCGCGTCTAGTCAGGAAGCTAGCTTTGTTTTGCATGGACCCCCTGGTACAGGCAAGTCTCAAACGATCACCAATATAATTACCAACGCGCTGGCAAATGGAAAAACTGTATTGTTTGTGGCTGAAAAGATGGCTGCTCTTTCTGTTGTGCAAAAGCGTTTGGAAACAATTGGTCTAGGGCCTTTTTGCCTAGAGCTTCATTCCAATAAGTCAAAGAAAAAAGCAGTTCTGGAACAATTACAGGCGGCGGTTGAGGTTGTGAAAATTGTTTCGCCTGTTGAATATGCCAGTGATTCACAACGGTTGTCTTCATTGCGTCAAGAGTTAAATCAATATGTACAGGCGTTGTATGAACAACACCCCTTTGGACTATGTTTGTATGATGTTATAGCCAAATTCGGTAAGTATAAAAGCGCTAAAGATGACATTGTCATTTCTACAAAAGAGTTTACCGGCATGACGGTAGAAAAACTCGCCAATTGGGTGGATCGTGCCAATGAGGTAGCTATTGCCGGGCGCCAAACCGGTCATCCATTCATGAACCCGTTACAGGAAATACAATGCCGGACCTACTCGCAAAGCCTAAGAAGCGAAGCTGCTACTGCACTCCAGGCTCTTTTTACAAAAATTGAAGTTTGTTTACAATTATTAAAACAGCTAGATAATCAGATTAATGCCGGTTGGGATTATAGCACACCGGAACAAATTGAAATCTTAGCAGATATCAGCAAACTGATTAGTCAATGTGACTATATGCCTCCCTCTTTACTAGCTGCATCAGATGTGGGGCTGGCATGTTCAAAAGTGAACGCAGCTGCTGCACATGGGGAAAAAGAACAACAACTTCGACGCGAGTTGCTCGCTATTTTTTCTGATAGAATACTTACTTTCGATGCCCAGCCGATGCACAGTGAGTGGCAAAAGCTGGACTTGCAGTGGTTCTTGCCTAAATGGATGGGGCAAAAACGAATTGTAAAAGTTTTACGTCAGCTAGTGGCAAATCAACACATAACAATAGAAAAGCGACAAGTACCCGAATTACTGCACTGCATTGAAAGGTATCAGCTGGAAAAGCAGCAGCTTGCAGATAGCACCGCAGAGGTTATGCCTTTACTTAACTCTTTGTGGAACAATTATGAAACTGATTGGGCGCAGGCTCGCCTTGCTTGTGAGAAAGCGGAGCAACTGGCCGGATTGGTAGTGAAAATTACTACAAATCTCTCAGGTACAGAAACTGCCATTTCTAACTTTGGAAAAATTATGTCCAATAGTAGTAGTAAAAAAGCCTGGATAGATTTCTTGTCGGCATATGAGCAGTTTAAGCAAAGCGCAGAACTGATAGGTACCTTATTAGGGATTGAGTACACTAAGCTTGCTGTACCAAACAAAAATTGGTTAGAATTGCTTACTGAAAAAACAACTATCTGGCTAAAACATCTGGAAGGTCTCAGAGAATGGTCGACGTGGCTTGTAACAAGAGACAATGCCTTACAGGCAGGGCTTGAACCCTTGATTACAGCTTATGAACAAGGTTGTTTAAACAATGAAGAAGCCATACCAGCTTTTTATAAAGGTCTGTATAAAAGTGCGGCCTCATACATTATCGATGGTAATGCAGCACTTAACAGCTTTTCCGGCAGTCTTTTTGAAGAAAAAATCCGCCAATTTCAAGAAACAGGTGAGCGGTTTGAACAATTGGCAAGAAAAGAAGCTTTCGCCCGCTTAGCTGCCAAGTTGCCTGATTTTACCCGTGAGGCATCACAAAACTCCGAACTTGGTATTCTGCAGCGGGCAATACGCAGCAATGCTCGCTCTTTATCACTGCGTAAATTATTTGAGCAAATTCCTAATTTGCTGGCAAGACTTTGTCCTTGTATGCTGATGAGCCCTATTTCAGTTGCACAATATTTGGATCCCAAAACAACGAACTTCGATCTTGTTGTCTTTGATGAAGCATCCCAAATGCCAACTTGTGAAGCCGTCGGTGCAATTGCCAGAGGAAAGAATGTTATTGTAGTGGGGGATCCCCGGCAACTTCCACCTACTAGTTTTTTTGCTTCTAATTCAGTGGAAGAGGAAGATTTTGTAACGGAAGATATGGAAAGTATACTTGATGACTGTCTGGCATTATCTATGCCGGAAGAGCATTTAATGTGGCATTACCGCAGTAAGCATGAAAGTCTAATTTCCTTTAGCAATATACAATATTATGAGAATAAGCTCATGACTTTTCCCTCACCTAACGATTTAACCTCTAAAGTTACGTTGCATCAGGTAAATGGGTACTATGACCGTGGAAAAACAAAGCATAACAAAGCTGAGGCATTAGCCGTAGTGGCGGAAATCTTGAGGAGGTTGAGAAGCCCGGAACTGTCCAAACTCAGTATGGGGGTTGTGACATTTAACTCTATTCAACAAAACTTAATCGATGATCTTCTCACTAATGCATTTCAGGAAAATCCTGATTTGGAAGAGATTGCTTTACAGTCTAATGAGCCAATTTTTATTAAAAATTTGGAGAATGTGCAAGGCGATGAACGTGATATTATTCTTTTTTCCGTTGGTTATGGTCCAGATGAAACTGGTAAAGTCAGTCTGAATTTTGGTCCGCTTAACCGGGAGGGCGGTTGGCGGCGTCTGAATGTTGCCGTTTCACGGGCGAGACATGAAATGAGGGTATTTTCCGCATTAAAGCCGGAACAAATTGATATCTCCAAAACCAGATCGCAAGGTGTTGCAGGTTTAAAAGCTTTTCTTGAATATGCGCAAAAAGGAAAGAACACTTTTGCTCTTAAAGAATCAAGCTCATCAGTTGTACATGATGCAGGGCTGAGTGAGCAGATTGCTCAGGCTTTGCGGGCGGCCGGCTATCAGACAAATATCAATGTTGGGTGCTCAGGTTATAAGATTGATGTGGCAGTTTTAAATCCTAGCAAGCCGGATGAATATATTATTGGTATTCTATGTGACGGACTTAGCTACAAAAGCTCTAATACAGCCAGTGATAGAGAAGTTTTGCAAAAGAAGGTATTAGTGCAACTTGGCTGGTCTATAAAACATGTACGAGCAATTGATTGGTGGGAAAATTCAACGAAAGAAATTCAAAGAATAATACAAGTAATCAATGATATGAAAAATAGTACTTGTGAAAAAGTTAATTCCTTTGAGACGATTCAATTAAAAAGTACTGCTTTAGCCAGTCAGAGCATCGACAAGCATAAGGTGCAGGAAGCTATTCCGGTTGCCAAACAAGTTGCTATTCCCTACACTTCAGCGAACCTATCAAAGGATAATCTGTCTGCGGAAGAATTTTGTCTGCCAGTGAACACAACTCGAATTCTAGCTCGTATACAAAATATCATGGAAGTTGAGGCTCCAATAAGCCGCACCTATTTACTCAGGCGCCTTCTGCATTCCTACGGTATTACTCGCGCGGGAGCCAGGATCGATCGTAGATTTGATGAGTTACTAAACAAAATAAATCCTAAAATTACACAAAGCTCCGCAATGAAGTTTATTTGGAAATCCGGTAGTAATCCTTCCCAATATGATGTGTTCCGAATCTCAAGCCAGAATGGAGAACGGCGAAATTCTGAAGATTTGCCGCCTGAAGAAATAGCTGTAGCCGTAAAATATGTATTGGAAAGCCAAATTAGTATGCCTAAACAAGAACTAATTAGAGAAACATTTAAAGCATTCGGTTATGTGCGTACAACCCCGGTAATAGAAGCTATTATTGATGGGGGGATTGAGACCGCAATTCAATGCGGCTGGGCAAAACAAGGAGAGGATGGACGTGTTGTGCTTAATTAGGTCTGCCATAATCAGTGAAAAATGTTCTTGATTTTAATGGTGATGTAATTTCAAAAGAATGACAGGTTTTTTAATAGTGTTCATGACGGATAATGCGTAAAGCGAATGTGGCAATAACGTGGAGGTGTAACATGGAACGCAGTTTATTTAAAGAGGTTGGAGTTCGTGAGGGGAATCCGAAATGGGACCAGGGTATTAGTCGAGTTCAGCAACTTTATAAAAGAACAGACGATATCAGGAGTGAGTTCGCACGAGATTATACCAGAATTCTTCACAGCAAAGCATATCGGAGGTTAAAACATAAAACGCAAGTGTTTTTTGCTACTCGAAATGATCATATCTGTACTCGGATTGAACACGTAACCCATGTTGCGTCAGTCAGTTACACAATAGCAGATTTTCTTGGACTCAATACGGAACTTACAAATGCAATTGCAATAGGACATGATTTAGGTCACGCCCCGTTTGGTCACGCTGGAGAAACGTTTCTTAAAGAAATTGTCGAAAGGGAAATCGGTGAAACTTTTTGGCATGAGCGTAATAGCTTAAGGTTTGTTGACAAATGTGAGACACTTCCTGACCATAATGGAATTGAACATAATTTGAATCTGACATATGCAGTGAGAGATGGCATCGTGTGTCATTGCGGAGAGGTTGATGAAAATTCTATTTTTCCAAGAGAGGATGTTTTTGATTTACATTCTATTGAAAAATCAAATCAATTCGCGCCATTTACCTGGGAAGCATGCGTAGTGAAGATTGCAGATAAAATATCATATCTAGGACGTGATATTGAGGATGCTAGAGTGCTTAAAGTTCTCACTATTGGCGAAACGAAAGAGCTTGTACGGATTGGACGTGAGTTTGATGCGAAGGTCAATGAAATTAATACCACATTGCTGATGCACGATTTTATCATTGATTTGTGTGCTAACAGCTCTCCAGAAAAGGGAATTGCATTTTCAGCGAAATACCTTTCCCTTATTAATCGGCTTAAAGAGTTTAATTCTGATTATATATATAAGCACGAGCGATTAACAAGTTATAAAAGTTATGCAAAACTTGTTATTGAAAATATTTATAGAATACTAATCAGTGGGTACAATGGCAAAAATACAATTGATGAGATTGCCCGTTATCGTGAAATATATCCTGTTTTAGTACAAACATTTAGTGAATGGCTTCAAAAATACTCGGATAGCGGACGTAGTGATTCTAAAACCGATAAATACCAAAATGAGGTTTTATATAATCTGGAAAATAGGAAGGATTATATCCAAGCAAGTGTTGATTATATTTCTGGTATGAGCGACAGCTTCGCTATAAAGGTATTTAATGAAATTACAACATTTTAGTTGCAAGTTTAAATTCGGGATCTCTATTTAATATATCGGGAATGTTCCTGAATTATGAGAGATGGGGTGAATGAGAGAAAACACGATTTAGCAGAGGATTTTATTTTGTAGTGTTTCCTGAACTTAGGTCACGATAAGAATAAAAAGAACCACCTAAAGCTAACCCACTTGCCTAGCTTTGGGTGGTTCTTTTTCTTTCCTCTATCCCTCTTACTCCGTCTCTTCCCGCTTCCGAATCCCATGCTTATACAGCACAAATTCCTCAATCAAAGCAATTTCCTTTTTTACTTCCTCGGGCAGATTATATTTTTCATTATCTTCCCGAATGAGCGGTAAAGGTTTTACTTCAGTGAAAAATTCAGCCAGAGAGATTTCCAAGGCTTGGCAGACTTTCTCCAAAGTTGTAACGTTAGGGTTTTTTTTACCGATTTCAATATCCCGTAAGGTAGCCTGTCCGATCCCGGCAAGCTGGGCGAGCTTATTGGTCGAGTAATTCTTTTCTGTCCGCAACTGAATAATGCGTTTTGCAGTATTCATCATATTATATCCTCCAATTAACGCTAAAGCAATTATAGGTAAAAGGAATTCAAGACTAACTAACGCAAAAACATTGACAACTTAAAGCATTTGCATTAGAATGAAATGTATGAAAGGGGGAGTTGTTTTTTTA
>JAEYSJ010000117.1 GCA_023434855.1 Bacillota bacterium
CGGAAGAACTGGCAGCGCTCCTGCGGCAAAACAGCCACAACTCCTGCTCGACGAAGAAGGCGGACGCCATCCTGGACCTTGTCGGAAAGGACGGTGACACCACTAGGGCTTACCAGGAGACAAGGGACTTCATCGTCAGAAGCATCGCCGCAGACATCCGCGCCCGCCAGCGGGACATCGCCGAGGCGGAGAAGGCGCTCAGGCGGATGCTGGAGGTTGTGGACTGCAGGCTGGAGACCATGCCGGGCGTGGACACGGTGACGGCGGCGGCGCTGCTGGCCAACGTCGGCGACGTCAGGCGCTTTTCGAGCGCCGACAAGCTGGCGAGGTTCGCGGGCGTCGCGCCGGTGCGGTTCAGTTCGGCTGGCAAAGGCAAGGACCAGAAGAGCAAGCAGGGCAATCGGGAGCTTCACAGCATCCTCTACTTCCTGGCCATCCAGCAGGTGCAGGTGGCCAAGGTGTCGGAGAAGCCCCGCAACCCCGTGTTCCACGACTACTACCACCGGAAGATCGCCGAGGGCAAAACCAAAAAGCAGGCGCTGATTTGCGTCATGCGCCGCCTGGTCAACATCGTCTACGGGATGATGAAGCACCGGACTGCCTACGTGATGCCTGAACTGCCGGAGAAAGAGGCCGTGTGACGGCAGTGGCAGCATCCGCGAAAGATGCTGCCACTGTTGTGGGTCTTTTGTGTTGTTGTCCGCCGGAAGCGACAATTGCGTCAGATGCGTCACTGATGCTCTGGACGGTACTGACGCTTCGCTAGGGGCATTGCGGGTGACTGACTGCAGAATCTGAATTCTGCGGTCAGTTTCCGTGCCCTCTGTTTTTCAGGAAGCTATGGCACGCAAGGATTTCTCTGCTGCAGCTACCTTCGTCCAACGTTTTGCAGTGAGTTTAGGCGGAGTTTTGCAGTGAGCTTCTCAACTTCCCTCAATGACGGAAAGCGCCTGATTGATTGCCTTGCCGATTTCTTCGTCTGTCGCATTGAGCCCTAACTGTACTTTTTCTCGCGACTTTCTCGGCATGTACGAGTTATCTTTCTGTCGCTCCATCGGTTCAAATGTATATCCTTGTTCCGTATCCCACAATCCATCTACCAACACGTGCTCTCTGGCAAATTTGCTCCAAATTTTAATGCCAGTAGCGGCTTCAAAGACATTAGGGAGCGACTTCACATCCTCGATAACCGGACTGTTTTGGCTCACAAAAAAACTTTCTCGCACCGCTAGACCCAAGTCGTGATTCCCCTGAGAACTTGGAAGTTGTTTTGGAAAATTGAGCGCCCTTCGAATTCCATTTTGATCAAAGCCATAAGGAACAATCAGGACATTGTCTCGTATACTCTTAAATACGTGAACGGTATATTTCATTTCAGATCACCTCACATCCTTATTTTACCACAACAATTCTAAATCCAATACCTGCATCTATAGCATACTGCTTAGCTAGATTTATGGCATTCAATTGTTGCGCAGTCAATTGGGCTTCGGGCAACGCAAGCTCGAATACTTTTCTAGTGAAGTCAGCTTCTGAAACAAATACTCCATTCCTCATTCCACTTTGAAAACCTTTTAGGGCATCAATATCTGCTTTCATTCTCCCGAACATCGCAACCTCATTCTGATAGGTTGGGGCGAGAACATCCAAGCTTTTAGTACTGGTTAAGACTCCGTTTTCTAGTTTATCTACGGTCGGGAAAGTTCTACCCAAATTATTACCAAGCGCCCTGTCAATTATGTTCCCCCGCGTGATTGGCCCTTTAGTCCACGGACTTTCGGCCAGAACCTTGACCTCATCTGCAAGAACTGTAGTAGCTTTACTCGACCCCTGAATAAAAACACTTTCAGACTGAGAAGCTTTGTCTAAAATAGGCCCGCCCATACCCATAGTAAATTTTGTGGATAAACTATCAGCAGCAGTTTGAATGAATTCCTGCTGCTGATAGAACTTTTCCAGATCATCAGGATGTACTCTTCCGGCAGCGCTAACCCTCCATAAAACCCCATTTGGATTATAATCCAACCTATAATCGAATGCTATATCCAGATCATTAAGTGTCGCATCAATAAACGCAGGATTATTAGGCGCTAATAATCGCTGAGAACTATAATGCCAATTCTCAGCGAAGGATTGTTTTAAGTCAGAAGAGAACGAATAATCAATCGTAAATATATTACTTTTCTCCGTTTCCGTAGCCTGTCCCGCGACTTCGCCCTGTGTAACTCTAAGATACGTCAAATCATTATCAACATCGATTTTTGAGGCCCGGTAGGCAGCCAACTCCGATTTATGGTCAGCAATTTTCCGTTCCCGCTCGGCCGGCGAGCTACTGTTGGCAATATCAGTAATTAATTTTTTGTAATTGTAATTCCAATCTGATAAGTTGATCTGCCGTGTCATTTCATCTGTAACTTGTTGATCGCTCCACCCGGAGTTTGCCGCCTTCAACTCCCGCCAAGTTCGATCATACCATGCTGCGCCTGAATTGTTATCAGTTTGTTCTAGCACAACGGCAGTGTCCAGAACGTTAGGTGAGACAGGATTTGTTTGCGGCAAAGCGGCACTGCTTCTGCCACTGTTCAAATGCACAGTGGCAATTCCATCAAACGTTGCTTGTTGTCTCGCCAACCATTCTTCCTTTGTTCCTGCCGCAGTCGTATAATAAGTTCCCAAGCGACAGACGACAAATAGATTTCCTTGTTGATCTGCTTCAATTGCGTTGTCACCTAGCATAGAATATAAGAAATTTCCAAAATAATCATCGCCCATATATGCATCACCTTTAGATATTGATAAATTGTCACCCAGCCTCTTTTGGGTATAAAAAATTGCAAGCATTCACCGCTTTTAGGCGGAATAGCTTGCGATTTTTTCAGTGCCATGCAATTCGCATCACTTTAAAATCGAATTTGCATAAAAATAGCCGCTCATTTAGCGGCACGGTTCAGGGAGAACAGCCATAATTCCTGCTCGACGAAGCGGGCTCTTATCTCTTCAGCCGTACTATCTCTACTTTCGTTTAGACTTTCACCATTAAACAAAAAAGGCCATCAGGCTTGTTGCGTTTGTGTTATGAAGCTTTACAGTACTTGCTCGGTAAACTTTAGATGTATTTGAATTACTTTAAGACATTAAAATCCTTTACGCATTGCTTCAATCAAAAACAATGCGTAAAGGATTAATTCAATTTTATAATAATGGAGTCTTATAAGACATCCATTGATATAGATTCCAGAGGCATACTGGGATAATCAGTTTACGTCGCGTAAGAAGCCCGGCTATTGACCAGTGTCGCGACGATAATGCTGTTGCCTGTGCCGCTGGCGTAAAATGCCTTGAAGGGTAAAGTGATCGTAATGCCTTTTTCATTCACGATGCCGGGAGAAGTCTGCTGGAATACCACTTCTTCCATAAAAAACTGCAAGCTGTGGTTGCCGTTGGTAAACTTGAAGTTAAGCGAAGACTTGGTGTTGTTAATCGCCTTATTAAGCAGCGTGGTATCTTCAAAGAACGCCTTGATGCTGCCAGATAACTGCAAATACCCTTCCGGCAGAGCGGTACGGCAACCGCCGCCGCCGATGGCGTAGGAGTTGGCATCCAGACCGAAGTCGGCAGTCAGAGTGGCTTCGGTAACAATCGCGAGCTGCGAGCCGCCTTCTTCAATAGAGCCCTGGAAATTGCTGAATTTGAGCAGCAAAAAATCAATTAACGTCGATGCAAATGTTGCAGTGCCGACCGTTCGCTTGGCCCCAAGCAGGTCAATATTCGCGGTCAATTCATTATCGCCGCCGTAGGTGAAGGAGAATTTATTCACTTTACAGCCATTAAACATTTCATAGGCCGGAACATCCGGATATTGCTGTTCCAATACCAGCGACGGCTGGCTATCGGTCACTTTGAATACATGTGTGTACGGGTCGGCAGATCCGGTGGTCGCCGGACTGCCAAACATTGCCCGCAGCCAGTAGCCGATGCCGATCTGATCGATCGGCACAACAATGCTGCCAGATACATCGATATTGCCAATGGCTGGCTCGTCCTTGTCACGGCGTCCGCGAATGGTCGTCGAGTCAATCGTTTTCTGCGTAATATCAATTTTCGATTGATTAAACGGCATATTATAGCCGGTAGAAGAAGCCGGAGTTTTGCCATATGTGCTTTCATAACCCAGTGCCAATTGAGAATTATATCCTTTTGCTTTTGACATGTTTGTACCTCCTTAGTAGCTAATGGAATATCCATTAGCGGGCGTAATTTTTAGGCAAATGTCCATCCTGCCGGGAAAACGCGGATAATAGGCTACCGGTTCGATCGAATAATTCACCGTGCTGATTGGATTATCAGTACTTAAACCAGCCAACTCCTCATATATCAGTTGACCGAGACTGTCGCACTCGCCTACCCCCGCATACTCGGTTACTCCATTGGTCGTGTTCGAAGTTTCCTGCACGATCGCCCAACCAATCGTGATATTATACGTAAACTCTTGCAATTCCAGGCCTTCCGATTTCGCTCCAGGGTAAATAATAATCAGCGGGCAATCGGTATTGACCGGCAGAGCTTTGCCGTTAACGCCAACATAAATTTTTGGCGACGCGCTATACTTGGTTGTGCAAAATGTTTGTATTGCCGTGCTGGCCTGCAAGGCATCCCGCCATTTGCTGATAATGTCGCTTAATTTTAACGTTGAAACCATGTCATCATCCCCTTTCCTTCATGCTACGCTGAATTCTTGTTAGTGACTGCCGGCATACACGCCCAACTGACAGATTGCGCACTTGCCGGTGCTATCAACTGTAATCCACCAGGCGCAAGCATCTTCCAAACATTGACCAAACGAAACCACCTCATTTTTGGGCTTCATACAAATTAATGGGCAATACATCTTCTTCCCCTCCTTACCGTTTTTTGTTGCAGATTTATAATAATTAGTAATAAAAGCAAATTTTGTGTTAACATTTTAATCTTCAGCAAAATGATCATCCGAAAAATCATTTAGTAGATTATGAGAATAAAACCTACGATTGCTGCGAATCCAAGAAATATCCATTGTATTTAGCTGTCGATGTAAATTCTTCGCCCTCATTTGTGCTTCACTTTCCGGCAGATTGGTTTCGGTACGGCGATACAGGTCCGTCAACATCTCCAAAGTATAGTAATGACTCATTTTTCACACCTTTCTTCAATGCGAGGAATTAAGATAGGCGGCCAGTCGGATAACCGCCTGTTGAATATGCGCTTTTACCGTCGCTGTTGAGATACCGAGCATCAAGCTGATTTCATCGACTTTATAACCCATTTGAAGCAGTCTGACCACACTTCGTTGCCGTGGCGATAGTGCCACCATTCCCTGATCAATATCGGTAAGCACACAGATAATGTCGTCTTTACTTTGTACGGGACTTCCACTAGAGTTTACAAACTCATAACAAACGGCAGTAAATTCAGCTACACTGCGTAATTCCTGATAGCGCCGGATCAGATTTGCAATCTTTTTCGGCTCATAGTTTCGATACTGCTCGGTTCTTGAAGTTACCATCAAGCAACCATCTTGCATATAGTGACCTCCTTCATAACGACAACTTCTAACTATGTAATTTTGCTATCAATGACACCTAGTACAAAATAAGTGTTGTTTTCTTTCGTTTGAGATAAGCGGCAATTAAACATCCGTACTGACCATCCAAAAATCTACAAGAATCTACCGCCCCGCGACAACGGTTCTCCGTATCTAACCAGCAACAGTCTTTAGAAATTTTCATTTTACTACTATCCTTTCTATTCAAAGTAAGCTCACCTTTCCTAAAAAAATAGTCCTGGAGATAACGTACGAAAAAAAAAGAGGAAGCCGAAGGTTTACCTTCAACTCCCTGCGTTGTCGCTCAGGATTTTAACCGTTCCTCTTCAATTGTGTTAATCTGTGTCACTTTTTCATCCCGCACAATAATTTCAATTTTTCCCCATTTCAGCATTTTTGCTTTTTCAATAATTCGATCTACAATTTCTTTCATCATGGTACACCCTTTCTAAGTTTTTAACATAGCTTCTGCTTTTTTGACAAATCGCTGAGTTATTACTCAACGATTCAAGAGTAACATCGGTATTTATTTTTGTCAATGTATTACTTATATGAAAATTATTTCATTTAATACCATTTAATTACAAAAAAATATTATTTGTAATTGTTAATATCATAATTTGACTACATTTTATCAAAATGATTTTATTTTGTATTATAAAATTCATTGACTTTATACTCACCAAAAAGTTATAATCAACCCAAAAAATGGAAAGGTAGAAAATGAATACCAAATATTTTCACCTATTATCACATCATATTCAACAAAGCGGTTTGACTCTTAGACAAATCGCAAAACGATGCCGTGATCTGCATCACTCCATCGACCCATCCTATATCAGCAAATTGCAAACCGGTCAATTACCGCCTCCTTCGGAAGAAGTTTCTCAAACATTGGCAAAGGTATTAAATGCTGATGCTGAGGAACTAATCTATCTGGGTTATATTGAAAAGGCGCCTCTTGTAATTAAGCAAAAACTAGTAAAACAAAACTTGCCAAATGAGGTTTTATCCTGTGCTATGCGTATCTCTCGGCTTTCTCCCATGCTTAGGATAAAAGTAATGAACGAACTCGAATGGCTGGAAAAACTTGAAAAAAAGCTATCGACCCTGTCTTAAGCTAATCCCCTCCTGCCGTAATTGTTTTCAAAATCGATTTTTTTGTTAAACGACTTAGTCCCTCTATTCTTTATCCGTACACTTTCTCGGGAAAAAGTATAAGTTTTTTTTAAAAAATTTTTGGTTAAATCCATAGAACAAGTTACACAATATGTAAAAACCCAAGGCATCTTTGATAAATTGCTCAGTGCTTCTCTATAGGAAGCGTAGCCAAAATATTAATCTTTCCTTTTCTTTCCTCTGTTATCATGACCTCAACTGTTTTTAGCATCTCCAAAATTTCTAGGTCGCTATAATTTTTCGGGTCTATTAAAACAGTCATGTTAAAATGAGATTTTTTTCGTTTATGCATTCTTGAATAAATATTAGTTGTCTCGACTCCCGCCATATCAGGCTTTTCCCCTACTATTATTGGTGGCAAATTTTTCGGGTTTGCATATACACCTTTTATTTCATAGAAAGTGTTAAAAAAGAACGAATTATCACAATTGAAGGTAATTAGCGCTTCTTTCATCCTTATATTGTTTTCTATTAGTCTTCTACTTTCATTCTCATTTACAGCATAATCAAAAACATTGCTACGTTCATACTCTTTAAATGTTTTAGCATCAATAAGTCTCACATTTTCAACAGTTATTGTTGGAACAACTACCATGAAATCGTATATGAGAAAGAGAAGAAATAAACTAATAATTAGAACTATGTAGATAGCAATTTTTTTCACCCCCATACCTCCACAACTATTCATAATTAATGTGAATAAAATATAGGTCTCCCTGGTAGCCATCTTTAGTTAATATTTCTCTTAAAGGCTTATTGTTTCTTTCATTTGAGCCCACTATAATATATTTCACCATTGTTAACTCCAGTTACAATAGCAACATGATTTATATAGCCTTTAGGTACGCCCTCACCCAAATTATTAAAAGCTATAACATCTCCTGGCCTTACACGCTCTGCAATCTTTGGTATTTCATCTACGCTGGTAATGTATGATACACCATATGAATTTTCCGGTTTAGAAAAATACCTGTAAAGTTCATCAGGTCGCAACCATGCCGCTGAAGCATCTACTGTCGTCTTGCCCAACATCCAACCATCACGTGAAAACCCATTCCAATACCATTCTTTACTCATAATTTTGCCGCCATTAAATAAACATTGTGAAACAAAATTAGCACAATCCGAGCCACCGCCTGTTCCCTGGACAAAATAGTGGAAACCGTCATGATCGCTTGTATCATCGCCATGTTCCAAAGCATATTGTACAGCTTTATTTCTATTAGCTATATCGGATTCGCTGTCACCTCCAGCCGTAGAACTCAAATTCACCATTTTTCCCTGCCATGGGGATAAACCATTTGCTCGAAACAACATATCTGTGTTTCTATATATTATACTACTATTTTGTGTTGTCACATAACTCGCCCCCTGCAATTGCGAAGCATCTGTAAGATGATTGATGTTTTCCCAGGTACGATTATTATTTGTACTTGCGGTTGCGCTTTTCAGTTCCAAATACTTGGCAAAATCATCAGGATGCATGCCAAGGGTGTTAAACCTACGCAATATTCCCTATTCATTAGGTTCCAGATGCCAACTGGCTTTTTTCCGATTCGGTTAGTTCTGAATCAATAGCCGCAGTACTGGCAGGTCCTAAGCTGGTTTGAAAGTGATATTGCCAGTTCTCAATGAGCCCTTTTGCTAAGCCGCCAGCCGTTCCTGCCGATCCGTCCTTTGCCATGTCACTTAGCTGCGGCTTGACGTCGGCGAGCGAGGCATTTAGGTCTGAGGTTAGCAACTGCGTCTGGGCGTTATCGTACGTTATTTGTGCTTTAGCATCCTTGTATCCCTGAAAAGTATTTAGCTGGCCGCCGACGCGTTAACTAGATCCTGATAGACCTGATCGAAATAGACACCTAACTGCTCGCCATTGTCTACACCCTTGTCTGCCATTCATCGAAAAGTTTTTGGTCTATTTGATATTGCGCTGACTGCGGATACCAACTAATAAATTCCCCACTCTTGATCCTGTATGCCCATTATCTCACCTCTCTATTTACGCTTCTTATCTCTCCAGCCATATATACCTGTACTTTCGTATAGACTATCGCGCCTGTAAACAAAAGAAGCCACCAGGCCTGACTGTGCCTAATGCCCCAATTAGCTGTAATAAGAAACTTTTGTAGTACTCATTCAGAAAACTAAAATGTATTTTTGAATTACGGTACTTAGCCTTTCTTCATTTTCCTTCAGTAATATACTTTCGGACATTAAAATACTTTTTAACCGAAAATAATGCGTAAAGTATTAATTCGATTTATACAATGTATTGGAGTCTTATCTCCAAAGTATAAAAGTATAGTAGTGGCTTTTTTTCTGCATTTAATGTGAAGAATTAAGATAAGCGACTAATCGAACAACCGCCTGTTGGATACGGGCTTTCACCGTCGCTGTTGAGATGCCTAGCATCAGGCCGATTTCATCAATTTTATAACCCATTTGAAGAAGTCTGACCACTCCTAGTTGCCGTGGCGATAATGCCGTCATTCCCTGATCAATATCGGTAAGTATACAGATAATGTCGTCTTTACTTTGTTCGGAACTTCTACCAGTGTTTATACGCTCATAATGAACGGCGGTGATTTCCGCTGCGCTGCGTAATTCCTGATAGCGACGAAGCAGATTTGCAATCCTATTAGAATCATAGTCTCGATAATGTCTGGTCCTTGTATATGAAGTTACCATCAAACAACTATCTTGCATATCGTGACCTCCTTCATAATGACAGACTTCTAATTTTATAATTGTCTTTGCTATCAATGACGACTAATCCGTGACAAGTTTTTATTTTTTCGATTGAGATAAGCGATAATTAGACATCCATATCAGCATCCAAAAATCTACAAATATCTAACGCTCCGCGATAACAGTTCCCCGTATCTAACCAGCAATAGTCTTGAGGAGTTTTCATTTTACTACTAATCTCTTTATTCAAATATCCTCACTTTTCCCGAAAGATTAGTTATAGCTAATCGAGTAGGAGCCGGTGACTAACCGCCGTCCTCTCACACCACCGTACGTATCGTCCGGTATACGGCGGTTCGGTAAGTTATCAATGGAGCTAGCTTATTTGCTGGCTCTTTTCTCTTCGGCGTATGACCAATACTCAGCACTTCCGCGTTTACCTCAAGGCTCCACCTTTACTTCATTACGGATAGTCCATATTCATATGGTTGTCTGCTTCAACATATGGTCAGCACCTATAGAATTCATTTGCTCCTTACCGTCAAGTCCTTCCCCATGTAGACAGCTCTCTGCCCTCCGAGTACTACGACTTGAACTGGCTTCTGGACATTCAGCTATACCTCTCAGCATAGGTTACTCATGGAGAAAATTCATTCTCTAGCTTGAGCGTACCATCCAGATCTCCCCGGTTAAGAACAGCAACTTTCATCCCATGTCACCGCTGCATTTACACCATGGACAGAAACTGCATACAAGGCATATGTGGAACGGATGAGTTTGCTAAACAAAACGAAGTCCAACACTACCCAAGTTACTGCCCATGCTAGGCGAACTAAAAATAGGGAGTCGAAGTTTTACCTTCAACTCCCTGCGTTGTCGCTCAGGATTTTAACCGTTCCTCTTCAATTGTATGATATTCCTTCCCCCTTATTTTTATTTTTGTCAAATTGCTTTTTGTTAAACGACTTAGTCCCTCTATTCTTTATCCGTACACTTTCTCGGAAAAAAGTATAAGTTTTTAAAAGAAATTTAAGATTTATTAAACAAGCCGCGAAAATATAATATCCAACTATCCCAATAACAATTTGATGCATTGGCATTTATAATATGGGGGATATAAACGAAGAAGACACTTCACTTCTTCTCTTATCCGAGTAATTAAAAGCAAGAACGCAACGCCCGAAGAAATTAAACAGGTATTCAGTTTGTATCGTTACGGAGTGGATGGACCTTTGCGCGATTTAGTAGCTCGGGGGGTGCCAAGCATCCGGGGGGGTGCCAGGGGACGGGGGTTATTGATACATTTACGTGTTTTAGCATATCTTGATATATCTTACAGCATTGATAATTATATTTACTTCATATTGAAGAGGGAAGTCTTGGTGTTGTTGGCAACCCCGTCCCCTTGGCACCCAAGGTCTGAGACACAAAAGACAACACTCATAGCAATTCCCCCCATACTTATATATTTAAATACTATAAGAATGAGCGGGGATTATTCATTGCACTATTTTGTTTTAGCACCTCATACAAACATTTTGGTGTTAAACAGTCAGCAGGCACATCTGACAAAATACTGAGCCCACCAGCCCGTAGAATTCGGGTAACAGCTTCGCTGCAATTTACAGTTCTCCTCCCATTGCCTTTTCTACTTATCCCGATCAGCTTGTATAGACTTCCATTAACACAGTCAGTAAATAAGCCATACGGTGTACCAATAAGATTCAGTGCTTCCTGATAGGCAGCATTAAGGTTTGGAACAGTAACCCCAATAATTTCGAAATGGCAATTAGCGTATCGATCGGATGGGGAAATCCTTACAACTGGCATAAGAGCATCTACAATACCACCAAGCATATAAATACCAACATGGCTCCACTTACTATTGGTTATAATTTTAACAGTTGTATCGAATAAACTTCTTCCGGATATAAATATGACCTCGATTTTTCCCACAAATTGCCCTCCACTACAACAAAAGTTACTAGATATAAATATTTTTCCCTGTATATTGAGTAAAAGTATAGCACATAGTACATCAACGAAAATATAAATCGTTAAGAAGGTGAAAATTTGACAATACTAATCATTGGAATTATTTTGCTAGTCCTTTTTATTATGGCAATGTGGGACAGGATCACTGCATTTTGGCGCTAATATCAATGGTAAAAAATTTGCAGTTATTCACTTCACGTATTGGAGACACTATTAATAGGAGGTGTTTAATTTGGCAAGAAAATCTTCCGGCAATATTTACGACAACAATATCAAATCCCTACACGGACCATGGGGTGATAACCAATCTCTAAATCATGGACCTTATGGAGGTAAGGATAATATTCAATTATCTACTAATTTTCCTAATGAAAAATCTGTTAAGACGATAGAAAAGCCTGAGAGGAAATTGTAACTTTGCGAAAAGCGCGGCTAATTGCCGCGCTTTAAATATTGTATTGGATGAATGCTAACGTTTATTAATTAGCTGAAAATTACCCTGCCGACTTTTCTTGCTAAGCTCGACTTGTATAACAACTTGTGCGGCAAACTGGCGAAATTTTACGGCTTCCATTTCACCGCTTGAACTTACATCAATAATTTCTTGACCATTTGTTACTATTAGTGATCCATTATTATTAACGCCAATACCGCCAGGAACTTTGCAGTTAACAATAATCCCACGAAATATCCCTTTACTCAAGTAACCCACCTCCAGTTAAAAATTTATGCAGCTATTGGAATATTATTGCTTAGATAATTAATAGTAATATTGTAACCTTGTAAATCTTCGGAGGTAATTATGAACGCAATTTATGTTCGCGTAAGTACTGAAGATCAGGCAAAACATGGCTATTCGCTTGACGATCAACTGCAATCCTGTCGCAATCATCTACTATCTATGGGATCTAGCGAATTCAATGAATACGTAGATGACGGCTATAGCGGCGAATTTCTTGAACGCCCGGGACTCGGAAAACTACGTGATGAATTGTTCACAGGCAAAATAAAAAATGTCTGCATTTATGACCCGGATCGGTTGTCACGCAATCTGACCAATCAACTTATTATTGCCGACGAAATTGAAAAATCTGGTGCAAAACTCACTTTTGTTACCGGCGATTATGATTGTTCACCTGAAGGACGCCTATTTTTCAGTATGAAAGGGGCCGTATCAGCCTACGAAAAAGCAAAAATACGGGAACGTACCTCCCGTGGTCGCAGAGCAAAAGCAAGCAAGGGTAAAATTGTCCTCAATGCCCATCCTTTTGGTTTTGATTGGGATACCGAAAATAGCATATATATAATCAACGTTAATGAAGCTAATATCGTAAAACTTATTTATGATATGTGTATAAATCATGGATGGGGCGCACGAGCAATAACCCTGGAGCTTATCCGTTTAGGAATTACAGGCCGTAACGATAAACCGTTGTCAGTTTCAACGATATTCCGTATACTCACAAAAGAAATGTACTGCGGGACTCATTATTTATTTACACAAACGGTTCGTAAAACCGGTCAAAGAACAAGAGAAATCAAAAGCAACCCGCGGGAATTATGGATACCTGTTAATATTCCACCAATTATTACCCGGGAAAAATGGCAAATGGCACAGGAGCAAATGAAAAAAAACAAAAAAGCAGCTAACCGCAACACAAAGCAAGAATACCTTTTGCGTGGAATTCTATATTGTGCCCTTTGCGGACGCACCATGACAGCCTATACTCGTTTCCGTAAACGGGAAGCCGGTGATGCGAAGATGTACTCATATTACTCTTGTATCTCTAAAGAATCGAGTTCCTATGCGGTGGCAGGTAACCGCTGTAAATGTAAGCGGATACCGGTCAAAGAACTAGAGGCAGCGATCTGGCAAACATTCATCGGAATTGCCTATAGCGAAAAAATTTTGACTGATTTCTTATGCAGCAGGGATATCACTGACCACTCTGCCGAAATCAACCTCCTAATAAAAAAGCAAGCTGACTTACACAAGAAAAAGGCTGACATAACACGTTGGTACAGAGTTAACTTGCTGGACGCTAAATCAGCAGAAAAAGATCTCCAGTTGTTAAATCAGGAATTAGCAGCAACTATGTCCGCCCTGTCGGATTTAAATGCTATCCAGCAAGAAATAAAACAGCCGGCGGCATCACCGGCTGAAATATTGAATGCCAAAACCTTTCAGGAAAAGCGCGATATTCTTTTGCGGTTTCCCTACCGGATCAATGCTGTTAGATTGGGAGAGAATTTTGAATTCTGGTTTAGAAAGTAAGCCTTTATTGCGGTTTGTGTTTCTGACCTGTTTAGATCAGAAGTCTTTAACATTTCCCCCCACCCCCTTGGCTGCTTGTTTCCATACATTATATGAAGGACAAGAAATAAATGTGCTTTTTATCTCTTAACGCCAGAAAGTTATTTTTTCATCTGTCAATAATTCAGCAACCTTCCATTTAAAATTTATATTTGACGATTGCTGATTCTCCTCTTTCATCCCGCTTGTTCCTATTGCCGGTACAGCAGTTGCATTTGTAACATCTATGAAACATAACGGTGGAAACAGTACACACCACCAGTTCTTTCCTTCAGCTTTACCAATTAATATTCGTACCGCCTCATATTTGCCGGCTGGTAATACTAAATTGCCATATGATTTTATCGGAAAATCAAATATACCGATTTGGACATTAACAGGATACTTTGCCCCATTCTTAGCTACAATTCCTTCGGCGACTTCAGCAAGTTTCCCTTGATGTTCTGAAACTATTTGCCTGGCTGCTTCCACACTCGAAGCCTGTTCCAAATATGGCGCCAAATATTGGATGACAGCATCACGTACTTGCAACTTTAACTGCTGATCCTCCTGACTGTCACTATTAGCCAACACATGTAAACGTATTAGTTTATCTTGCCCCAAGGTAACAGGCAAATCTTGCTTGTGGCCCTGATGGATTAACAACAGAAACCATCCGCTGACAATAAAAGTACATAAACCTATAAAACAAACTAAGCGAAATAAATTTCTCCTCATAATCAATCTCCCCTGTATTTTTATATATATTTGCGCATATGCCCAAGTGCTGCCTTCTCTAAACGGGAAACCTGCGCCTGAGATATACCAATTTCTTCGGCTACTTCCATTTGTGTTTTACCTTCAAAAAATCGCAAGGTAAGTATGTGTTTCTCGCGGTCACTTAATCTACGAAGTGCCTCTTTAATGGCGACACCTTCCAACCAATTAAAATCTAAATTTTTATCATCACTAATTTGGTCCATCACAAAAATAGGATCGCCACCATCATGATAAATCGGCTCAAATAATGATATTGGTTCCTGAATGGCGTCGAGGGCAAATATAATCTCTTCCCGCTGTATTTTTAACTCATCCGCTATT
Source organism: Bacillota bacterium (assembly GCA_023434855.1). The sequence continues at coordinate 14,838 of JAEYSJ010000117.1, forward strand.
TCACTGATTGAAGGTTCCCTTGAATATCTGCTGACAAGCGAATCCCGCACTTGTAAAGCCTTGTAAGCTACATCCCGCATTGAACGGCTGACTCTTATCGGATTGTTATCCCGCAAATATCTCCGTATTTCACCGATAATCATTGGTACAGCGTATGTAGAAAACTTAACATTTTGTGAAAGATCAAAATTATCTATAGCTTTCATTAAACCAATACAGCCGACCTGAAACAAATCATCAACATACTCACCACGATTGTTAAAACGCTGAATAACACTGAGCACTAAACGTAAATTCCCATAAATCAGTTGCTCCCGGGCCGTTGTTTCCCCTTTTTGCATCACCTCAAACAGTTCACGCATTTTATTAGCGGAAATTACCGGGAGTTTTGCAGTATTGACGCCACATATCTCAACTTTGTTAATAATCATCTTTTGTCGCCTCCCATAACTTTCCTAGATTTTGCTGCTGCACGGATGTTTAAGTAAATTAGTAAGAAAAACGTGAACATTTTCGAACTGGACAGAATCCAATTTGCTTATTGGGGTAAACTAACTTGTTTATACCTCCCCAAAAGTTATAAATTCTGATGCGGTAGAGAAAACGCAGTTCTCGGAACTGGGAAGAATTTAAGTTACTTTTCGGCTTAACTGCAGATAATCTAATTATTTGCACTTTCCCGAAAAGTTATAAATTCTGATCCAGTAAGAAACTCATGATTTTTTACCACACATGAGCATTATTGCCACGCTAATAATGTTTTATTCACCTGCCTGAAAATAACAAATGAATAAAAAAAAACATCCAACGTCTTTGAATATTCCACCAGACAATCACCGTATTGTTTTAGACATGTCTAACCGTCAAGGACGCCAAGAAAAACATTGGATTTTATTAATAAATGTTTACATGCTTGGTCCTTCTAGGGATGTATTTCCCTGGTTAAGAATAATTAACTCACTGGAAAATTTTAAAATATCTCTTGGCGTTCTTGGAGTCCTTGGAGTCCTTGGCGGTTAACGTTTTCTCCCGCTCGCTAAATATAAAAAAAGACCTGGCTTCTGCCAGATCCTTGCATATGAACTCTCTGTTACTCCATTCGGCTGATTTCCTTTCGCAACCGCTTTATAATTCTCTTTTCCAGACGTGATATATACGATTGTGATATACCTAACATATCAGCCACTTCTTTTTGGGTTCGTTCTATTCCGTCATCATTCAGACCAAATCGCAATTCCATAATTCGCCGTTCCCTGCCAGACAGTTTATTCATAGCGGTATATAGCAGAGTTTTATCCACTTCTTCTTCGACAGATTTATAAATAATGTCATTATCGGTACCTAACACGTCAGACAGCAGTAATTCATTACCGTCCCAGTCAATGTTAAGCGGCTCATCAAATGATACTTCAGCGCGGGTTTTACTGTTACGTCGTAAATACATTAAAATCTCATTTTCTATGCAGCGTGAAGCATATGTTGCTAATTTAATACGTTTGACCGGATCGAAAGTGTTGACTGCTTTAATTAATCCAATAGTACCTATGCTGACTAAATCCTCTATCCCTACACCGGTGTTTTCAAATTTACGGGCAATATATACCACCAGACGCAAATTTCTCTCAATGAAGACGCTTTTAACAGCCTTATCACCTTTTTGTAAACGGGCTAATAAAAAAACTTCTTCATCATTGCTTAACGGAGGAGGCAGAATTTCAGTGCTACCAACATAAAATACTTCATCAGGCTCTAAAAATTTCAATGCCTGCAAAATTGCAATAAATTTTAGTTTAAAGAACAGCTTAACGACTCGCCAAGTTAGGCGCATATACCTGCCCCCTCTTTTTCAGTTACCTTACTCTTCGTCGTGATGTTCATACCAGACATGATGGCGGGATGTAATAAAGCGGAATAATAACCATCACCAGATAATGTGCCACTATATATGCCAATTACAATGTCACTTGTTGTAATTATTTCGTCCCCGACTGTTACTGTCAGACGGTCGGGCCGAAATCCCAGTAACATACTGCGACTGCCTACTGAGTTATATGGAATGATTTGTATCCTCGCTAGCCATTCTTTGTCATCGCACTTATCCAAGTTGGCTAACCAAATTTCGGGTGTATTTTCGCGTAAAAAAACCATAGCTGACTCATTTAAAACAGTCTCTATGGCCATATGCTCAACCAAAACTACCGGTTTACGCCCAATGACAGTATATAAACTATTTCCTGTATCAAGCTTAGCACGAAGTTCAACGGAATGCCCCGCATAATCAATCTTTATTTGGTGGACAGTCTTACACTTATACATACGGGCCAAAACCCGCCGTGTAATAAATGTAACCAGTATAATCCCCAGACAGCTACCTCCTGCTAATTGTTTCCAGGATATGCTATCAGGTATTAGATCAATATTACCGCCAAAATGATGACTTGTTTGCCAAAAAAACAGCCAGCCAAATATCGCTCCACCTAAAATGAAAGACACCGCAAAAAAAATGCCAACAAGCAACAGTAAAATACGTACAGGCTTCATGCCAAAAGCCAATATAATCATAATCAGAGACATTAATAATTTAAAGGGAGCCGTATAAATAATCCATAATTGGGGCAATACGCCACACAAAACATAGATGCTGCCAAAACCGGCGGTTGCCAACAAACGCCACCATTTATAATCCAGCCCCGCTGCACACGCTGTTAAGAATAAAATAACTGAATTCATAATTATATTCATAAAGAACACAACATCAATGTATATATCCATTATTCTAACCACCTAAGAAAAACGTTCCACTTCGAACAGTGAAGAAATTACTTTTCAGCGAAACCGTAAAAATAAGTTACAACATGACTTTCATAACAATCTATGGTTTAGCGATATAAGTTATTCCTATTATAACAAACATTTTTTTAAAAATTTGTAAAATTGTGGTATTCGCTTTCGGGAAATGCACTGGCATTTTTCGAACTTGGTTGAATCTAAATTCTTTTCCGGTTAAACTGCTGATAAATTACTTTGCTTACGCCGAAAAATCCGGAAATAAAAAATAAAACCAGCCTCCGGCTGGTTTATTTTTTTTCATATATAAGAGGCTGTTACAAAATACCCATCTACGTTGTTGACGCTTGCCTACGGTATAAGCTTAATACGCATTGATGTGCGATTTTCCGGGGGCCTATCATCCGGGTATTTTGTAACAGCTTTAAAGAATTTTAAGGAAAGTTATGTTTTTTAAAACAAACTCTATAAGATTAACGGCGCATCCAGGTGGGTATATCTAAATCACGCATTTTAAAAGGTTCAATATTTGTTGGTTCAACTTTCCCTGTTGCTATTTTAGCAGGCTTGGGATCAAAACCTGTTGCTATAACAGTTACGCGCACCTCGTCCTGAAAATTCTCATCAATAACTGCACCAAATATAATATTGGCTTCAGGATCAGCTGCGTTGGCAATAATCTCAGCAGCTTCATTTACTTCGTGCAATCCCAGATTAACACCTCCGGTAATGTTCAAAAGAACACCCCTTGCTCCTTCTATAGAGGTTTCCAGAAGCGGGCTCTTTATCGCCGCCTCAGCAGCACTTACCGCCCGGTTATCTCCTGAACCAATGCCAATACCCATTAACGCTGATCCAGTTTCCATCATAATGGTCTTAACATCAGCAAAATCCAGATTAATTAGACCTGGCACAGCAATTAAATCTGAAATACCCTGAACACCTTGCCGCAAAACATCATCGGCTATACGAAAAGCTTCCATTATCGGTGTACGTTTATCGACAACCTGCATCAACCGGTCATTAGGGATAGTGATGAGTGTGTCTACCTTTTCTTTCAGTTTGGCCGTCCCCCGTTCAGCCTGACTCTGACGACGGCGTCCCTCAAAAGTAAACGGCTTTGTTACTACTCCAACCGTTAAGGCACCCACTTCTTTAGCACATTCAGCAACAACAGGCGCAGCCCCGGTCCCAGTTCCACCACCCATGCCGGCAGTAACAAATACCATATCAGCGCCTTTTAATGCCTTAATAATTTCCTCACGGCTTTCCTGGGCCGCTTTTTCTCCAACTTCAGGGTTAGCCCCTGCGCCAAGTCCTTTAGTTAATTTTTCACCAATTTGGATACGATAAGCTGCCTGAGCATGAAGTAAGGCCTGGGCATCGGTGTTTATAGAAACAAACTCTACTCCCTGCAAACCAGCAGCAATCATGCGGTTGACAGCATTATTGCCGCCTCCGCCGACCCCAATAACCTTAATAGCGGCAAATCGATCTAAATCCATATCAAAGTCAATACCCATGAAAACTTCCCCCTTAATTTCACTTACAATGGTCTAACAATGGCCTAAAACAACTTTTTAATTCTGCCAATTAACGAATGCCATACATTGTCCCGTAAAACTTCTTTGGCCGGTAAGTGCTTTGCCGCATAGCGCAAAACTCCATAACAGGCTGAGTTACTGGGGTATGCATACTCTGCCAGCAGCTGCGGCGGTATACTAATATGCACAGGAATTTCAAAAACCCTTTCCAAACAGTCTTTTATACTAGGCATGGCTGCGCACCCGCCAGTTAGCAAAACCTGCTGGACATTGTGCTCAGACAACAACGGTCTAAGATAATCGTACACTAAACGAATAATTTCGTCTACCCGACTTTCGACAATATCATGCAAAAAATCATAAGAAACTTGTTTGTCAGTAGTACCATAGTCATTACAATCCAAAGTTATATTTTGACCAAGCAAATTTTTATCGAGTTTAGAATAATAACGCTTAATTTCCTCAGCATGGACCTGACTAATAGCAACGCCCTGCATAATATCCCCGGTGATATAGTCTCCTCCAAGCGGTAATGAAGCTGACTCCCAAACTTGCCCGTCACGATATAGTACTAAGTCAGTAATACCTGCCCCCATATCGATAATTAAACAAGGTTGTACTTCAGATGATGAAACTAGTGCCTGCGTAATTACAATCGAATTGGCAACTATACCTGCCACGTTTATTCCAATACTCTGAACAGCATCTATAATCTGATCAACTATTAGTTTTGGCATTGTGACAATGTGTGCTTCAACTTCTAATTGTTTTCCTTTATAATTCAATGGTTTGCTTATTTGTTCTTGACCATCAACCCAAAAAATCTTTGGCAGTACATGTAAAACTTGAAGTTCATTTGGTACATTTCCAATTACTGCGGCACGATATACCCGGTCAATATCTTCCTGGGTAATACCATTAGGCAAGGCTGGTGCTACACTTCCTTTACTATTTAAGGAACTACTCCCCATGCCGCCAATCCCGATATAAGCATTTCCAATAGGAATATCAGTAGCCATTACCACACAATCTATCGCTTCTTTAATAGATTGTGTCAGTGCTTGAATATCTGTAATTGTTCCCTTTGTAAATCCTGCGGCTGGCATTATACCACTACCGGAAATCGAAATACTGCCATCACTTGCTGACGTTCCGGCAAAAACCTTGATGCTGCTAGTGCCCACGTCAATTCCCCAAATATATCTTTCACTCATGCCAGTCCCTCACAAAGATGGTATTCTAAACATTATGTTTCTTTCCATATGTTTCAACAAAAGTGGCATATTCCCTTTTTTATTTAAAAAAAATTGCCGTTATTTCTTTAAAAAATAGCGGCGAATAATTGCTAAATTTTGAAAAATGCGCAACCCAAAAGCAAGTAAAGCAACATAGTACAAATCAATACCCAGCCGATCGCCTATATAGACCAATCCGGCAGCAAGCAAAGCATTAGTAAAAAAACCGGTAATAAATACCGTATTGTCAAATTTCTCCTCTGCGCCCGCTCTAAGCCCGCCAAATACCGAATCCAGCGAAGCTAAAAGCGCTACAGACATAAATTGTGCATATTCAACCGGTATAGTGATCGGAAATAAAATGCCGATAACAAGTCCAACTACGACACCAAATAACGGTAGAACCATTATTTACCACCTTCCTTTACCGGCTTAGCATACTCAAAGTGAAACGGTCCTTTATATGCTGGTATATTGACGTTATCCTGTTTTTTTATGGCCACCTGAATGCCCCAAAATTGCAGTGTCTCTATTACTCCGCCTCTCATTTTCAGTGCATTTTCAAGTGTCTGCGGATCGCCAATAGCCCGAATATCATAGGGTGGAGAATAACGGGTATTATTTACCGATAGCGTCGGACCGGCACAACGAATCTCAGAACTGGCTATCAAACGTTGTTCGTTAATTGAAACGGCTTCGGCACCGGCAGCCCATAATTCATTAATTACTTTCAAAATATCATCATCATGAATCAAGTATAAGTTCGGATTTTCCCCCGGCTTTGAAGGACGCTTACTATCATCAATAGTAATAATGACTCCCGGCCCTTGTAGAGGAACAACCCCAGCCCCCATTTTAACAAGTTCAGACTCTTTTGAAGCCGCTTCCACCCCGGTAGCCTGCCGTAATTCCTGTACTTGTTTAAGTAAGACATCTCTTTCCTTTTCCGTTTGGCTCAAACGCTGCGATAAATCTTCAATTCTCTGAAAAGGAATACTTGAACGAATTCCCTGGGTAGTACGAAATTGTACCGCCAGCATAACACCCAATACCACACACACCAACGCAATAGCATAGTGCCCTTGTCTAATAGAAAGCAATTTTTTTACTCCTTTCGAATTTATATATTAGTGCTTAAATTTAATAAATGGCGTCGCATAGTGCAAATCAATATACTCAACCGCCATATTTTTATTACCAACTTCGTGTAGAATATCATTTGTCAGCTTCGCTTTTTCTTCTAGCCGTTCACTATTACCCAAACGGATTTGCATAGAATTAACCGTATACGCAATAATTTCCTCAGGCGATTTTATATTAACTTCCGACAATTGGTTTAAAGCAGTCTCATCAAGTAGCGACAAATATAAAAGAATATTTTTTAATGGCAGGCTGTCCACCTTATCTCCAACATACCCATTGTCCTGTCTTATACCTGTAATCATTGGTACACTTACTTGCTTTAGATTTTTAAAGGCAGCCAATATTACTCCCTGCTTGTCTAATTCAAGAAAGCCATAACTATTGGCTACATAAGCCAGCGGTTGACGTTCCCTTAAACTGATAACAATTGTACCAGGAAATCGGCGGACAACCTGAACCTCGGCAATTCGTAAATCATGTGAAAGCCTATTTTTAATCTCTGAGGTATTTAGTCGAAAGATATTTATCGGTTCCGGAATTCCGGCTATGCGATACACTTCGTCTACAGAAATATACTTATTGCCTTCAATCACAACTGATCCCACAGTAAAAAAAGATGAGTTTACAAACAAAAAACCTGCAATAAGTAATACTAATACCAGCAGTAGCACGATAAACACTTGCGCCGGCATTGCCCTTTGTTGTCGGTCATATTGAAGCTGCTCCATTTTTCGCATTTAACCACTCCTGCACAGCCCATTTATCAATAGCCCTAAAAGTAATTATACACTAAACTATGTCATAAAATAAATAAGAAAAAATTCCAAAACAGCTAAGAAAAACGTTCCGTTTTCGAACAGTGAAGAATTAAGTTACTTTTCGGCTAAGTTGCAGGTAATCAACTGCTTTGCAGTAGCCCGAAAAGTTATAAATTCTGATACAGTCAAAAAGCAGCATAAATATATGCTGCTTACAAAGATACCTATCACTATTTATTTTCAGTTGCCCTTAGCAATAATTTCTCGCACAAATCATCAAACATTAACCCGGCTGCAGCGGCAGACTTTGGTACTAAACTTGTTGCCGTCATACCTGGTATCGTATTCACTTCCAAAACGTATGGCTTATTATCCTCATCAAGCATAACGTCCACTCTGGCTATACCCCGGCATCCTAACAGATTAAATGCGTCTACCGCAACCTGCTGCACGGCAGTAGTGGTTTTCGCGTCAAGCTTAGCCGGACAAATATACTCAGTAGCCCCTTTTGTATATTTGGAATGATAATCATATCGTCCGGAGTGGGGCACAATTTCTATGACCGGAAAAGCTTCCGCCTGTCCGTTCCCCCAAACGGCAACGGTGAGTTCCCGCCCGCTGATAAACTCTTCCACCAGAATATGGTCACTGTACTGAGAAGCCTGTTTGACCGCCTCCGGCAAAATATCTCTGTGTTCAACTATTGTTACACCAATACTTGAGCCTTGCGAAGCAGCCTTCACCACCACCGGGATACCGAATTGCTCCAGTATTTCCGCTATTATATCCCGCTTATCATCATTTTTATGAAATAGGAGTGATCTTGGGGTGGGAATACCTGCCGACAAAAATAATCGTTTGGAAATTCCTTTATCCATCGCCATCGAACTTGCTAGGACTCCTGAACCGGTATAAGGAATTCCCAATAGTTCAAGTGCCCCCTGAAGACTACCATCTTCGCCAAACTGGCCATGAATAGCATTAAATATTACTTCAATCCCTGCATCCTTTATTTGTTCCACAAAATGTACCGGGTCAAGATCTATGCCAACTGCATTATAACCCTTTGCCTGCAAAGCTTGTAATATAGCCCGCCCCGTATTCAGTGATACTTCCCGTTCAGCGGACGGTCCCCCCATTACTACCGCAATCTTTTTTGCTTTCATATGGTATCCTCCCACCCTAAACCAGAATTCAGACGGACAATATGTGCACCTAAACTCTGCAATTTTTGTTCGAATTCCTCATAACCTCTGTCGATATGATACACATATTCAATCTCCGATACCCCCTCGGCAGCAAGGGCAGCCAAAACCAGAGCACCGCCTGCTCTTAAATCGGGTGCCGCTACAATAGCGCCGGTAAGTTTTGGAACGCCACGAATAATAGCCGTCCGGCCTTCAACTTTAATTTTGGCTCCCATGCGCCGCAATTCATCAACATGTTTGAACCGGTTTTCAAATATAGTTTCAGTAATGATAGTAGTGCCTTTGGCAATAGAAGATAAAGATAAAATTGGAGCCTGTAAATCTGTAGGAAAGCCGGGATGCGGCAGAGTCTTAATATCCACGCCGCGTAATCCGCCTGCAATGACCCGAATATAGCCAGGGCCGGTCTTTATCTGCGCACCGAACTCCTGCAATTTATCTGTGACAGAAAACAAAAATTCCGGCGAAATGTTTTCTACCGTTACATCCCCAGAAGTAATCGCGCCGGCAATAAGGAAAGTACCGGCTTGAATGCGGTCAGGCATGACATGATGTTCAGCCGGAGAAAGACTTGATACACCTTCAATATTTATTGTATCAGTACCAGCACCTGCTATCCGGGCTCCCATTTTATTCAGGAAATTTTGCAAATCACATATTTCAGGCTCCCTGGCAGCATTGCGGATAACAGTTGTACCTGTGGCCAGCACCGAAGCCATCATGGCGTTCTCAGTCGCACCAACGCTGGGGAAATCAAGATAAATTTCTCCGCCGGTTAGCCTGGCGGCTTCAGCATTTATAAAGCCGAAGCTATCTTCCACAACGGCACCAAGTTTCTCAAGGGATTTAATGTGCAAGTCAATTGGGCGTGGACCGATAGCGCACCCCCCTGGATATGACAGCCGTACTTTATTAAACCTGCCAAGCAATGGTCCCATTAAAAATACCGAAGCCCTCATCTCGCGCATCAAGTGCTCGGGTATTTCCAATTTATTAATGTTTGTTGTATTAATTACCAGCGTTTTGTTTTCCCTGGTAACTTTGGCTCCCAGCAATGTTAGAATATCCTGCATCGCTCTAATATCACGCAGGTTAGGCACATCATGAATAATGCTTTCGCCTGAACAGAGAAGTGTAGCTGCCATAATTGGCAATGTAGCGTTTTTTGCTCCGCCAACTCTTACAATACCATTCAGTTGTACTTCTCCCGTGACGACAAATTTCTCCATCGTCTTCCCTCCCAGAAAAGTACAATCACCCTATTACACTCAATCATCATGGAAGAATTGACTCCCCCAATTAAAATAAATAATCTTCATTACTTTTGAACCAAATTATCTACAAGTTCTTCCCCTGTTAGATAAATATTGCCAGCCCCCATCGTCAATACCAGATCACCGGGCTCCACAATCTCACTAAGATAACGTGCAATTTTATCCTTATCAGGAATATACGTTACCTGCTGATTGGTCTGATGCTCAACCTCCTCTTTTATAACCTCTCCATTTATTCCGGGAAGCGCTTGTTCCCCGGCGGCATACACATCGGTAAGGATTAGCATATCAGCAGGAGTGAAAGCTGTACCAAACTCTTTTCGCAAAAGTTTAGTCCGTGAATAGCGATGAGGCTGAAAGACGCAAATAAGACGCTTGGGTTTGGTCTGACGGGCAGCCAATAATGTAGTGGTTATCTCGGTGGGATGATGAGCATAATCGTCAACAACCCACACACCATTTACTTTTGCCTTGGTCTGAAAACGACGCTTTACACCTTTAAAGTATGAAAGGCCATCAGCCGTTTGTGCAATAGTAAGACCGACGTTTATACCAACAACAACCGCGGCTAACGAATTAGCCACATTATGCCTTCCGGGAACATCAATCTTTATAGCACCCAGCAATTCTTCATAGTGGTAAAAATCATAGGTTGTAACTGCTCCCTCGGTGCGGATGTTACGAGCCATATACTCCGCGTCATGATCAACAGCGTATGAAATATATCGCCGTTCAAGGTTTTGTGCTATTTCCCTTATATGGGCATTATCAAAGCATAACACTGCCAAACCAGTTTGAGGTAGTTTATATAAAAATTCTCTAAAAGTATGTAGGATATTTTCCATTGTCCCATAATAATCCATATGGTCATTTTCAATATTTGTCACTACGGCGATATGGGGTGAAAACTTTAAAAATGACCCGTCACTCTCATCAGCTTCAGCTACCAAATAACTGCCTCTGCCTAACTTTGCATTACCACCTAAATAATCAAGTTCTCCGCCAATAATAATAGTTGGATCAATACCGGCTTTTTCAAGCATCACGGCAATCATTGATGTTGTTGTTGTTTTTCCATGTGCACCGGCAACAGCAATCCCTTCTCTGTCAGCCATTAACGCAGCTAATACGTCGGAACGGTGATAAATGGTAATCCCCTTTTCTTGGGCTGCTTTGACTTCCGGATTAGTTGGAGAAATTGCGCTTGATACAACAATAGCCTGAGAATCTTTAATATTTTCGCCATCATGCCCAATAAAGATCTGTGCGCCCATGTTCTCAAGCTTATTTATTATTTCGGATTTACTAATGTCTGAGCCTGATACTTCATAACCCAATTCGAGCAAGACTTTGGCAATTGCACTCATTCCTACTCCGCCAATACCGACAAAATGAAACTTTTTAGTATTATTCAGCAAGAATTATTTCTCCCCTTTCTTGCATACATGTTAGTGCCATCATAGGCTTCGTTAAATGGTAAAACCCGAGCCACGTAAGTTACTTATAAGTAAGTGGTATTGTGTATCTTATTGTATGCGTATATTTACGTTATTGTTCCAGCCTGCTAAGAGTTAATTAAAGACAATGCTATCCGGGCAATATCATTTGCCGCTGTTGGACGGCCCAAACCCTTACTGGCGCTGGCCATATTATTTAATTTATCCGGATTACCTACTAATTCTTCAATCGTTTCTACCAGCTTATATCCATCCAATTGAGCATCACTAATCACAACAGCCGCTCCTTGGCGTGCCATAACACTGGCATTAAATTCTTGATGATTTTCCGCAGCATACGGATAAGGCACTAAAATAGCCGGAATACCTCTTGCCGTTAATTCAGCAAGCCCAATAGCTCCCGCTCTAAAAATTGCAAGGTCAGCTGCAGCTAATGCCTGTGGCATATTATACAAATACGGTTTTATGATAATATTACCCCCGCAAGCATCATCTATACCACACTGCTTAAAATTCCCAACAGACCTAACTATGCCATTATACTCGCTTTGACCTGTTACATGCAAGAGCTGTATATCCTTTCGCCCTGAAAAATGTTGATGCACTTTTAGCATAGCTTGATTAATACTGCGCGCGCCGCGACTTCCGCCGGAGATTAACACAGTACGTTTCTTTGGATCCAGGCCAAGTTCGGCAATTCCGGCTTCACGGGTAGCGGATATAACATCTTCCCGTATAGGATTGCCTGTAAAAACAATCTTGGCTGGGTCATAAAAATATTTTGCTGCTTCTTCATATCCTACCGCAATTTTTTTCACAAAGCGGGCCAGGATTTTGTTGGTTACACCTGGAATGACGTTTTGTTCCTGAACCAAAGTGGGAATACCGGTTAAACTGGCCGCCAACAGTATTGGCCCGCAGACATAGCCTCCTGTCCCAATGACAATATCAGGCTTAAAGTTCTTAATTATTTTTTTTGAATGCCATACGCTATTCATCGCCTTAAAGACATTTGCAACATTTCCCCAAGATAAACGTCGTTCAAAACCATGAACTTCAATTGTCGCAAAAACAAGACCTTCTTTGGGTATAATATCCGCTTCCAAACCATATTGAGTGCCGACATATAATACTTCACAGGAATCAACCATATTTTTAATTGCTTTTATTATAGTAATAGCGGGGTAGATGTGCCCACCTGTTCCCCCGCCTGACACAATAATCCGCATAAATGCAATGATGCCTCCTTAGTTTTAAAAGGCTGTTTCAAAATGCACAGACCGGGTTAAAGGCACAGATATTGAAACAGCCTCATTTTAGACTTATATATCTGGATACATTTAGCAGTATCCCCACCCCCGCTAAAGTAAAAATCAGTGCAGACCCGCCAAAACTAATAAATGGCAAAGGAATTCCCGTAACAGGCATAGAGGCGGTCACCACAGCGATATTCATTAACGCCTGCATGGTAATCATGGTAGTTAGACCGGCGGCAAGCATACTGCCATAGATATCAGGAGCTGATATGGCAACCTTGAAACCACGCCAGGCAAACAGGAAAAATAACACAATAACCGTGACAGTACCAATAAAACCAAGTTCTTCAGCCAAAATAGCAAAGATAAAGTCAGTATGCGGCTCCGGTAAATACAAAAATTTTTCCCGGCTGCGTCCCAGGCCCACACCAAATAAACCGCCTGAACCAATAGCATACAAAGACTGTATAATGTGATACCCGGTATTTAGCGGGTCGGCCCAAGGATCACTAAACGCAATCAAGCGTCTAAGACGGTAAGGCTCCAGAATTATTGCCGTAACTATTCCGGCTACTCCTGCAAAACCAAGTGAGGCAAGGTGCGCTATTTTGGCTCCGGCAGTAAACAGCAATATGAATACTGTGCCGCCAATTGCCAGAGCTGTACCAAGATCAGGTTCTTTAAGTATCAAGCCAAATACTACCAATAACATTGCCAAATGTGGCAAAAGTCCTTTAACAAAACTTGTTATCTTATCCTGGCTACGGGCTAAACTCGCTGCACAAAATAAGACCATGCCCAATTTTGCAATTTCGGATGGCTGTAAATATAATGATCCAAATCCCAACCACCGGCGAGCACCATTGACCACTTTGCCTAAGCCTGGTACCAACACCAGTACAAGCAGTACTAAAGTAACCAGCAGCACCGGCTTAGCAAACTTTCGCCAAACATGATAATCAACATTCATTGTGAGCAGCATTGCCAATATCCCTAACGAAGCCCAAATGATCTGACGTTTAAGAAAATAATAACTGTCATTATAATTAACATAAGCAGAGACCGCACTTGAACTATAAACCATTATCACACCAAGTCCCAGTAATGCCAAAACGGCAAAAAAAATGATAAAATCGGGCGACTTAGGCCTAAATGCCAAGGCAATTCCCCCTTTAACCTAACTTGCGTACTAATTCCTTAAACACTTTTCCGCGTTGCTCAAAGTTGTCAAACATATCATAGCTGGCACATGCCGGCGATAACAACACCACCTGAGGTGATTGAGCCAGATCATAGGCCAAGCGTACGGCATCTGCAAAACGCTCTACTAAATGAATGCTTTGTACGCCATGCTGCACGGCCGCCTGATTAAACCGTTCTTTTGCTTCTCCTAATAAAATAAGATGAGCAACTTTTTCTTTGACAAGTTTCATAAATTCGGTTAAATCAGTATTCTTATCCCGTCCGCCGGCAATCAGAATAACATTTCCAGGAAAAGCTTCCAGTGCCTTTATCGATGATTCGGGATTGGTAGCTTTCGAATCATTGTAATAGGCTACATTATTTATCACCGCTACAGGCTCAATGCGATGTTCAACCCCTGGAAATTCCCGCAAAATTTTAGCAATATCAGCTATATTCACGCCTGACAGAAACGCCGCTCCGCAAGCTGCCAGGGCGTTTTCCACATTATGTGCACCTCTAATCTGCATTCGTTCTATTGGAAATACTTCAATAGTTTTACCCTGCCAGCTTATAGTTATGATACCATTTTTGACAAATATGCCAGCAGGCAATTCAACTTGCCGACTAAAATACATCACCTGAGATGGCGCTCTATTTGCCATGTCCCGAACAATTTTGTCATCATAATTCAGAATTACATAATCGTCCTTTGTCTGCTGAGCGAAAATTCTTTCTTTCATGCTGATGTATACATCCATAGAATGATGCCGGTCCAAATGATCGGGTGTAATATTCAGGACAGCGGCTATATGTGGGCGAAATTCAATGACCCCCTCCAACTGGAAGCTGGAAATTTCCGCCGCCACTATACCTTTTGCGCCAGCTTCGGCCACTTCCTGGGACAAAGCTAACCCAATATTCCCGCCGACTACTACCTCCCTGCCGGTTGTTTTCAGCATTTCACCAATAAGGGTAGTAGTTGTCGTCTTGCCATTGGTGCCGGTAACTGCAATAATCGGCGCAGGACATAAACGATAGGCTACTTCAATCTCACTCATGACCGTAATACCCTTAGCTTGAGCCGCTTTTACCAAAGGGATATAAATGGATATTCCCGGTGACAAAACAATATAATCTGTTTTATCCAGTAATTTTTCATTCTGGTTTCCTAATGATAAGGTAACTCCTGCTTCTCTCAAAGAAGAAAAGTCCTTATTTAATGCTTCCTCGGATTTTGCATCACTTAATGTCACCTTTGCACCCAGCTTGCTAAGTATATACGCTACTGACATACCGCTAATGCCGGCGCCAAGCACTAAAATTTTTTTCTGCTGAAATTCTATCGATTCCATATTAAAATCCCCCTGTTCTGGTACTAGCCAAAATGAGCAGCGCTATTACGCTGAAGGTCGCACCTGCCAACCAAAATACTGTAACCACTTTATTTTCCGACCAACCTGCCAATTCAAAATGATGATGAATCGGACTCATAAGAAAAACACGCTTCCCTGTAGTTTTAAAAGATAAAACTTGAATAATCACTGATAATGCTTCAATAACAAAAACCCCACCCACTATAATAAGCAACAATTCAGTTTTGGTCATCACTGCCACTGCCGCCAATGCTCCGCCTAATGCCAGCGAACCGGTATCTCCCATAAATACTTTGGCCGGATGAGCATTAAAACGCAAAAAACCCAAACATGCTCCTGCCATAGATACACAAAAAAGCGCTAAAGCGGGTTTGGCAAAATTCATGGCAATAATAGAATAAGCCACTGCTGCAACAGTTGTAGTCCCTGCAGCTAATCCATCAAGACCATCTGTCAAATTTACCGCATTAGTAGTGCCTACAAGCACTAAAAAAATCAAAACATAGTATAAAGGACCCAAATCAATATTTATTCCTAATAAAGGTACCCATAAATCGGTGCCGCGTCCCATATAGGTAATGGCCACATAAGCTAAGGCAATAGCCAAAATGATTTGCCCTAATAATTTTTGCCTGGCCTTCAGTCCTAAAGAACGTTTAAGCACCACTTTAATAAAATCATCGAGAAAACCAATCAACCCATGACCTAACGTTACAAACAACGCCAACCATACCTCCGGACTCCGTCCGCCAAAAATAAGTGTAGGTATAATAAGTGCAAGTAAAATAATAATTCCACCCATAGTGGGCGTCCCTGCTTTGGCATAGTGCCGTTCAGGCCCTTCCTGCCTGATGCTTTGACCAAATTTTAACCGCCTAAGCACCGGAATTATCATTGGACCGGCAAGCAAAGCGACCAGAAACGCCGTCCCTGCAGCATAAAATGCTTCTTGCATAGTGAACCTCCTCACAAAAGTTACCCAAATATTTCAATGATTTTTTCCATTTTCATACCCCGTGAACCCTTAATGAGAATAGTATCGCCTGGTTTTATCATTTTTCGCAAAATGTCTTTAGCCTGATCATGATTGTTACAGGAAACCACCGTCGGTACTCCATACTCACGAGCTGTCTCGGCAATATAACCTGCCAGTTCTCCAACTGTAACCACCATTTTAACATCGCGATCGGCTAGTTTACGACCAATACGCCGGTGGGCTTCCACCGCAATATGTCCTAATTCCAACATATCGCCCAATACAGCCACTGTCCTTCCTTTTGCCATTTCCGCCAAAGTATCAATGGCTGCTGAAGTTGATAATGGACTCGCATTGTAAGCGTCATTAATGATAACATAACTGCCCCGTTGTTCAATATAAAACCGCATCCCGCTGGCAGCAAATAAACCAATCCCTGCTTTTATCTCATCAAAATTCAAACCTAACTCCAAGCCAACTGCAATTGCCCCCAAGGCATTATAAACATTATGTTTGCCTACTGTTGGCAAACTGACCGGGAAACTTCCCTTAGAACAATGGCACTCAAAACCGGTTACCTGGCCTTCAGTCAATACATTAGTTGCCATAATATCACTAGACTGTTCTAAGCCATAAAACATTACCCGGCTTTTAGCTTTTTCCCGCATGTTCCGTACATGTATATTATCGGCATTCAGTACAACCAGGCCGTTTGCCGGAATCGCTTCAACCAATTCCCCTTTAGCGGTCGCAATATTTTCTATTGAACCTAGCAATTCCATATGGGTTTCACCCACATTAGTGATAATTGCAATCGTTGGCAGAGCAATTGCGGCTAATTCACGAATTTCGCCCATTCCCCGCATGCCCATTTCCACAACGGCAACTTCATGTTTGGTGTCTAGATTTAACAAAGTCAATGGCAAACCAATCTCATTATTATAATTAGCCTCGGTTTTTAACACGTTAAAACGGCTGGCTAATACCGCCGCCGTCATATCCTTGGTAGAAGTTTTTCCATTTGAGCCGGTAATAGCCACAACAGGAATATTAAATCGTTGACGGTGAAATCTTGCTAAAGACTGCAGGCCCTTTAAAGTATCTTCAACTACAATCACCGCAGTACCTTCAGGCGCATCTATATCTGCTCTGCTGACCAGCACACCACTGGCACCATTATTTACTGCCTGACGAATAAAGCTGTGACCGTCAAACTGCTCACCTTTCAACGCAACAAACAAATTACCTGGGTTTATACTTCTGGTGTCGGTAGAAATCCCGGTAAAGGTTCGATGCTCCGTTAACACATTTTTAGTCTTGCCGTTTGTTGCCGCACAAATTTCGGCAATAGTAAATTCCGCCATTATTTTATCATCTCCCTGATGATTTCCCTGGCTACTTCCTTATCATCAAAGGAAATAGTTCTGTCTTTCAAAATCTGATAATTCTCATGACCTTTTCCGGCAATTATGACTACATCATCCTGTTCGGCCATATGCAGAGCCTCGTATATTGCCTGCCGTCTGTCAATAATTTTTTTGTATGTTTTGCCTTTGACAAGACTATCTTTAATACCGACCTCTATTTCTTCAAGAATTAATTCGGGATCTTCACTGCGTGGGTTATCAGAAGTAGCAATAACTATATCACCATACTCCGCCGCCAGTTTCCCCATGATCGGCCGTTTAGTCCGATCTCGGTCACCGCCGCATCCAAACACTACAATAATTCGTCTTTGGGCAATCTGTTTCGCTGTTTTTAATATGTTCTCCAGGCCATCAGGCGTATGTGCATAATCCACGATTATACTAAACGGCTGACCGCAGTCAACCAACTCAAAACGGCCAGGCACACTCTGGAATTGCTCTAATGCCGTCTTGATTACAGCAATGTTTATGCCTTCGGCCAAAGCCGCTCCTATAGCAGCCAAAACGTTATAAACATTAAACATCCCGGTTATTCTTAGTGTCAGCGGCACAGTGCCAAAAGATCCTACAATATCAAAACTAGCCCCGGTCGATCTGATATCAGTATTTTGGGCCATTAAATCAGCTTTATTATGAACGCCATAAGTAATAGCCGGACAGGCTGCGTTTTCCAAAATAGCACCTGCCGACGGGTCATCAATATTGACAACAGCCGATTTGCCTGTTTTAGAAGCCTCCTCTACGCTAACCAATTGAAACAGTTTAGCCTTCGCTGCCAGATAGTTTTCAAAAGTAAGGTGAAAGTCCAAATGGTCACGGGTCATATTAGTAAAAATAGCAACATCAAATTCACACCCGGCGACTCTGTTTTGCGCCAGTGCATGAGATGATACCTCCATTACCACATAATCCATGCCGCTTTGCACCATTTCAGCCAGAGTCGCCTGCAGCTCGATAACATCAGGCGTAGTATTTTTCACTGGCAAAACCCGGTTACCGATAACTGTCTGAATTGTCCCGATTATGCCTGCTTTATAACCGGCATTTGTTAAAATACTGTGGATTAAATAAGAAGTGGTAGTTTTTCCGTTAGTACCTGTAACTCCAATCATCCGCAACTTGCGCCCGGGATAATCAAAAAACCATGGTGTGATTATTTGCATTGCTGCCCGGGTGTCAGGTACTTGTATTACAATCAACCCATCCGGCACCTCCACCGCTTTTTCAACTAATACGGCTTTTGCACCTAATTTATAAGCCGGAGATATATAATCATGTCCATCCACCCTTGTTCCCGGCAAACAAACAAACAATGTACCTGACGTAACCTGCCGGGAATCGTGGACTATATTGGTGATAGGCTGAGCCAAATCATATTTTCCCTGTATCACAGCACCAGGTAATACCGCCACCAATTCTTGCAGACTCTTTCCCATATTTCATCCTCCCTGGACCTTTGTCACTGTTACTATATTATCACCAATCTTGTTAAGTTTATCGCAGCAAGCATCAGTCTGGTTCAAAACGTCCATCTGCGGCGCGGCCTGATACTTATTCAAAAAATAAGGTAATGCTGGTGCCGGGCAACACTTTGCTGCCTGGTAATGGATCCTGCTTAACAGCATTTGTTCCGCTACCGACAGGTTTTATACTTAACCCGAGCTCGGCCAAAATATCTGAAGCTTCCCGCAGTGCAAGTCCGGTACAGTCCGGCACTGTAATTTCAGCTGCGCCATAACGCGGAGTCACAGTATAAAGCAATATATTTGCTCCCTGCGAAATGCGACTGCCAGGTTTGGGAATCTGATCAGCAACTCTTTCTCCGGTTTCTTCTATTCTGGCATTTAATCCAGCCTTTTGCAACTCTTTAACTGCATCAGGAACTAACAAGTTGATTACACTCGGCACTACTACATGAGTATCATGACTATCGGATTTTGTATTTTCCGCTATCCGCGGTGCAACTTTCAGATATTGCAAAATATCCTTCATAACCGCACCAAATACCGGTGCGGCAATTTGTCCGCCATAATAAAGACCAACCGGCTCGTCAATAACGACCAGCATTACGGCCAGAGGATTATCAGCTGGTGCAAAGCCCGCAAAAGAAGCTACATATTTGCCAGCCATATACCCTCCTGCCCCAACTTTTTGGGCAGTTCCCGTTTTACCGGCGATGCGGAATCCTTCAATAAATGCATTTCTACCTGTGCCTTTTTCTACAACCTTTTCCAAAATTCCTTTTACTTCTTGCGCAGTTTCTTCATCAACAACCTTCCCAACAATATCTGGCTGGAAACTGGCAAGCACTTCGCCATTTTTATCGCGCACTTCCCTCACAACCTGTGGTCGCAAAAGCTGCCCGTTATTGGCCACTGCCGAAACAGCAGTTAAGAGTTGTATGGGAGTCACGGCAATACTCTGCCCCATGGACATAGTAGCTATATTAATTGGTTTAACTTGATTTTGGTCAATCATAATTCCTTTAGCCTCGCCGGGCAAGTCAATTCCCGTAGGTTTACCCAGCCCAAAAGCATTCAAATAGTGATAAAAAGGATCGCGTCCTAAACGGAGTCCCACATTAACAAAACCAACATTGCATGAATTCTCTACCACTTCTTCAAAAGTCTGGTCACCATGCCCGCCATGTTTCCAGCAGTGGATAGTTCTGCCCTGTACTTCCAC
>JAEYSJ010000118.1 GCA_023434855.1 Bacillota bacterium
AATACCTTACGCAGCCTCAATTCCCGACTTATCGGGGCAGTGTTAAAGTAAAAAAAGAAGTACTTGAGCGATATAAATTTGCTATTTGCTATGAGAATGCTCGTGATATTCCGGGATATATAACTGAGAAAATTTTTGATTGCTTTATGGCTGGATGTATCCCGGTATATTGGGGAGCGAATAATGTGACAAAGTATATTCCTCCTGAGTGTTTTATCGACAGAAAAGATTTTAGTAGTTATGAAGAATTGTATCAATTTCTAAGAAAATTAACTTCGCACGAGGTTGAAGAATATTTAAGTAACATAGAGTGTTTCCTCAAAGGGAATAAAGCCAAAATGTTCAGCTCTGAACATTTTTCAGATGTTATTATACAGCACATCGGAGTGTCTGACTGAATTTAATAGTAATACGATATTGGTGTATTAAAAGACTGGAGATTAAACATGATCGACATGCACAGCCATATCCTCCCCGGTATTGATGATGGCGCAAAAACAATAGAGGATTCGTTAGAAATGGCGAGGATTGCAGTTGCCAATGGGACAACTGTTATTGCTGCTACTCCTCATGTCATCGAAGGCAAGTGGCTGCCTGACTGGGATGTTATAGTAAAGCTTTGTGCAGAATTAAATACGGAATTGAAAAAGGCAAAGCTAAACCTAACGGTTATTCCCGGCGGAGAAGTCGCTTTAAATATGGATATTCTCGATTTAGTGGCAGGTCCAGGGCCCTATTGTATCAATGGTGGGAAATATATGTTGGTTGAGTTACCGGCAACGCATATTCCTCATTATACGGACGATTTCTTTTTCACGTTGCAGACCCGCGGAATAACTCCTGTTTTGGCCCATCCCGAGCGTCATCCAGAAATAGCTCAGAATCCAGAATTAGTATTAGAATGGGTAAATAAAGGTATCTTGATGCAGATGAATGGGCCGAGTCTTGTAGGCAAAATGGGCGAGCGTGCAATGAAGACTGCAGAAACTTTACTAATCAGTAATCTCATACATTTTTTTGGTTCGGACGCTCACAGTCCGAAATCACGTACACCGCGCCTGGTAGATGCAAAAGAGAAAGCTAAATCTCTCGTTGGCTATGAGATGACTCAACAAATACTCTATACGAATCCTTTGAAATTAATTAATGGCGAAGATATTATTACACCAGATATCCGGGAAATAAGAAAATTAACAGAACCTGGCATTTTCAAAAGAATCTGTTCATTACTAAAATGATAAATGTCTACTGCAAATGCAGTGGGCATTTTTTATTTTGCTAAAATTGTCGGAAAATAGCGTACAAAATAGCTGGAAAATTAATGAAATTTAAATTATAATGAAATTCAACAAAATGATACAATAGTCCTAATATATAGGACTGATGTAGGTATATGAAGGAAGGTCGTATGATGTCGGTACAACATGAACGTCTGATCCAATATATCAAGCAGCTGGAGGATTTAGGCTACCGCAGCTTTCAGATTGATGAGATAATCCGCGAAGCTGTTGGCGTAGCTAAGATAGATAATTTAACTCAGGCACAGGTGCATACGCTGGAAGAAGCGTTGCAGGATTATGTTTCTTTTGCATTTAAATGCAAAGGGAAAAAGTGCTGATTAGACACTAAGCGCTTTGTAAATAGGCGCTTTTTCCTATTTACAAAGGTAACGCAAAGAATTGATAACTTTTCACAAGGAAGGATATTAGTGGAAAAGAAAAGAAGTACTTAAAAATACATTATTCGACATTTAGGAGGAAAAGCATGAAGAAGGTTGTAACATCAGGAGTAGTTGCGGCACTGTTGGCTTTAAATGTGGCATGTGCTTATGCTCAACCTGATGAATATAAGCTAGGGCCGGGCGATGTAATTAGTATTGGTGTTTGGGGTTATGAAGATTTAAAAAATGAAGAGCTGGTTGTTCGGCCTGATGGCAAATTGTCCTTCCCTTTAGCCGGTGAGCTGACTGTACAGGGCATGACACCGGGTGAACTAACGGCGGCTCTCACTGCCAGACTGGGCAATTATGTCATAGATCCTAATGTCACGGTGAATGTTGCTAAGTTTCGTACTACCCGTGTATATGTGCTGGGCGAAGTGAATAAACCAGGCATGTACGAACTGGAAAAACAGCATAATTTGCTTGATGCTATCGGAATGGCAGGAAGCTATACAAAGCGAACGGCTAAAAAAGAGATATTTATTATCCGTAAGGAAAATGTGGACAAGCCGCAAAAAGTTAATTTACTTAAGCTCTTAAAAAATGGCGATATTAGCCAGAATGTTGTCTTAAATGAAGGTGATGTTGTGTACTTAACAAGTAACGGCAAGATTAACTTTGCAACAGATATTCTACCGTGGTTCTCAGCGGTTTATCAAGCAGATCGGTTAGGAAAAGATTAAGTGAATTTAGAGAAAGATTTGAGCGGGGGAACAAGCGTGGACGAGAATACACTTGATTTACGGGATATATTGAAGATCTTGAAAAAAAGACGCAAACTTATTTTCACGGTTTTCGCAGCATTTGTAAGTATTGCACTGATTATAAGCTTCTTACTTCCTCCTACATATGAGGCGGAAACCACTCTCAGAGTCAAGCAGCAGTCAAAAGGTCTTGCCGATTCGCTGCTTGGCGGCTTAGGATCGATGAATCCGATGGGGACAAAGCAGGTCATGTCTACCTATGCGGAAATTTTGAAGAGCCGTACGGTAGTACAGGCAGTTATTGATCGGACCCAGCAGGATAAAGAGGAAATTCCAGTATATGAAGACTTCGTCAAAACAATTGTCACTCAGCCGGTAAAGGATACGGAGATCCTAAATATTAAGGTACAAGCGGGTACGCCGGAAGAAGCACAACTGATAGCAAATACACTGGTCGATACCTTTATCAGCAGAATGATCGCTCTTGTCCGGGGGGAGCAGTCCAAGGTTAAGGAATTCATTGGTGAGCGCCTGCAGGAATCCAAGAAGGAATTGGAAGCAGCAGAAAATGCATTGCAAAAATACAAGCAGAATCAGAAAATTGCTGCCCCGACTGAAGAAACAAAGGCACTAATTGAGAAGCTGGCTGCAATCGACAAGCTGTCTGCAGAAAACCAGATTGCCGCCGAAACAGCAAAGGCGAAGCTTAGTAGCTCACAAAGTCAGCTGGCAGGACAAAAAACGGGCTTTATTGCCGAGAATCCGGTTATTCAGCAATATAAGCTAAAGCTGGCTGAGCTGGAAGTCAATCTGGTCAGTTTGAAGCAAAACTTTACTGATAAGCATCCACAGATTATTGCGACGAAAGCGGCTATCGTTGAGACTCGCAGTAAGCTGAATGGTGAGATTGCCAAGGTCGTTAATGCCGAGGCTCCATCGGCTAATCCGGTACATCAGGGTCTCCTACAGGCCAAACTAGAGGCTGAGGTCGAAGTTGCCGTATCGACTGCTCAGCAACAAGCCTTGCGTAAGCTGATTTCTCAGGGGGAAGAACAAGTCAGTAAACTGCCCGCTAAGGAGCAAGGCTTAGTCAAAGTCATGCGGGATGCGAGTGTTTCTCAGGAAATCTATGTAATGCTGGCCAAGCGATATGAAGAAGCCCGGATTAGTGAGGTTATGGAGCCAACTGATGTCCAAATCATTGACACGGCCATTGCCCCGGATAAACCAATAAAGCCGAAGAAACTTCTGAATACGGTTATTGCAGCTATCTTAGGCTTGTTTACCGGTGTAGGACTGGCATTTGCGCTGGAATATCTGAATAAGACGGTTCGTACTAGTGAAGATGTCCAGCACTACTTGGACCTTCCTGTATTGGGAAGTATACCTGCCTTTGACAGTGAACTTAAGAAGGACATCAGCGTGATGGACAAAGTAAAACTACTTTTTAACAGTAATAACAAACAAGACCGCCGGGCTTAGAGTGCGGGAATAGGATGAGAGGTTACTATGGCACAACGAAAACTCATTGTTCATGAAGATCCCAAATCACCGATAGCAGAAGCATACCGGACTTTGCGCACGAACCTGCAGTTCGCCAAAGTAAACAGCGAATTGCGGACGATCATGTTTACCAGCTCCGGTCCGGCGGAAGGTAAGTCTACGACGATTGCGAATGTTGCCGTAGCTCTCGCTCAGTCAGGCCGCAGCATTATTCTGGTTGATTGTGACTTGCGCAAGCCTGTACAGCACCGGATATTTGGCAAACGCAACAAGGGAGTGACTAATATTCTGGTTGATGACAGTCCGGCAGAGGCTTTTCTGCAGGATACGGAAATTGATAATTTACGTATCCTGCCCAGCGGCCCTATACCGCCGAATCCTTCCGA
>JAEYSJ010000124.1 GCA_023434855.1 Bacillota bacterium
CTCTGGAAGAGGACGGGGGAGAAGGCTCATTTGCTGAGGTTGCTGAAGAAACCGGACCGAAGACTATGGAAATGACTATTGAAGATCTTGATCTCTCTGTGCGTTCCTATAATTGTTTAAAACGGGCTGGTATTAATACAGTGGCCGAACTTGTTCAAAAGAGTGAAGAAGATATGATGAAAGTGCGCAACCTTGGCCGTAAATCATTGGAAGAAGTGAAGAAAAAGCTGATTGAACTAGGGTTGTCCTTGAGCGAAATTGAGGAGTAAGAGGAGGGAAGAGTATGGCCTACAGAAAGTTAGGACGTGACACTAGCGCCCGTAAAGCGCTATTTCGTAGCATCTTGACTTCCTTCTTTGCATACGAGCGTATTGAAACAACAGAATCCAAAGCTAAAGAAATCAGTGGCCTTGCCGAAAAAATGATTACTTTAGCCAAACGCGGCGATTTACATGCACGCCGTCAAGTTTTATCATACCTCATGGACGAAGAAGTTGTTAAGAAATTATTTGATAATATTGCACCCAAATATGCCGATCGTCAAGGCGGATACACTCGCGTTTTGAAACTTGGGCCGCGTCGTGGCGATGCTGCGCCAATGGCAATTCTGGAACTGGTTTAATTTCAAGATCAGGCCAGGTGATAGCGGCTCATAACCTGGCCGGAGTCGCCTGGTTATTGTTTTACAAAGTAACAGGCGGCCTTTGGCCGCTTGTTTTGTTAAAGACAGTATATGCTGGTATTTCTGAACCACAGAGGACACTGAGGACGCAAAGTGGAACTGTACGAATATACATTCGTACAGTGAAATCGGTGTATTGTATAACAACGACTATGAGAAGGGCAATACATTGAGATCAGGACATCACACAGTGGGAAAGGGTATTATCAAATCCCTCTGTGCCCTCTATGTCCTCCGTGGTTATTCTTAAAGCTTAATAATAATGCTTTTATGGAGAAATTTATGGAATTTATCAAACTGGAAAACATGCGCCATACTTATGCTTGTCATGATGGCGGCGAGATTATAGCGCTTGACAATATAAATTTAAGCATTGCACAGGGTGAATTTCTTGCAATTATCGGGACAAACGGTTCAGGCAAATCTACATTAGCCAAACATTTAAATGGTCTTATTGTGCCTACTGACGGCATATGCCTTGTTAAAGGGCTGGATACCAAGCAAGAGCACAGGATATGGGAAATCAGGCAAACTGTCGGCATGGTTTTCCAGAATCCTGACAATCAGATAGTGGCCACAATAGTTGAAGAGGACGTCGCCTTTGGTCCGGAGAACTTGGGGCTGCCTCCCGCAGAAATAGCCAAAAGAGTAGACGAAGCGTTAAAACTGGTAAGCATGGAGGACTTCAGGCAGCATGGACCACATCTCCTGTCCGGCGGACAACGACAGCGTGTGGCCATTGCCGGCGCCCTTGCTATGCGTTCGGAGTGCCTGGTACTGGACGAGCCCACTGCCATGCTTGATCCACAAGGCCGCCAGGAAGTATTAACAACAGTATGCCGACTTAACCGGGAAGAAGGCATAACAATAGTTTATATAACCCACTTCATGGAAGAAGCAGCAGCGGCAGACCGGGTAGTGGTTATGGACAAAGGTCATGTTATTCTGTCAGGTCCGCCACAGCAGGTATTCAGTCAAGTGATGCTGCTAAAAGATATTGGTCTAGATGTGCCAGTGGCGGCAGAAGTAGCCTGCCGGCTTAGGCAGCAGGGTCTTAAGCTGCCGGAAAATATCATCACTAATGAAGCGCTGGCGGTAGCTTTATGCCCATAACTTTAGTAGATGTCAGCTATATATATATGAAAGGTACGCCTTACGAGCGGACAGCCATTCAGCGGATAAATCTTACAATTGATCGCGGAGAATTTGTTGGTATTATCGGTCACACCGGCTCGGGAAAGTCAACTTTAGTGCAGCACTTGAATGGTCTCTTAAAACCGGTTAGTGGTGAGGTATGCATAGATGGTATTAATATCAATGCAAAGACAGCAGAAGCCAAGACAGCCAGACGGAAGGTTGGCATGGTATTTCAATATCCTGAACATCAATTATTTGAGGAGACGGTATATGCAGACATCGCTTTTGGGCCTCGAAACTATGGGCTGACTGAACTGGAAGTAGAACAGAGAGTGCGTAAGGCTTTAGCTTTTGTTGGCCTAAATTATGAGGAATTTGCCAAACGCTCACCATTTCAATTAAGCGGTGGACAGATGCGGCGGGTAGCTATTGCTGGTGTAATTGCGCTGGAGCCTGAATATCTGGTGCTCGATGAGCCATCCGCCGGTTTGGATCCCCGCGGCCGGGAGGAAATATTTAACCAAATTATAGATTTACATAAAAAAACAGGTGTAGCTGTAATATTGGTATCACACAACATGGAAGATATCGCTCGTATGGCTAACCGTTTAATTGTTATGAACTGTGGCTCAGTTATCCTGGAGGGAGCACCCCGGGAAGTATTCCGTCATAAAGGAGATATTTTACAGTCTGCCGGAGTGGATGTACCTCAGATCACTGCGTTATTCAGCAAATTGCAGGCTCGTGGTATGGCAGTCGATAACAGTGCAATAACGGTGGAAGACGCAGTCAATGATATTCTGAGGGCTGTTAGGAGGCAAGGCCGATGCTCACAGACATAACCCTGGGACAATACTTCCCAGGTAACTCATCGATACATAGACTTGATCCCCGGACAAAAATAGTTTGTGTTATATCATTTATTACCGGCGTTTTTCTAGCTGAGAGTTATGCCGCCGATGCTGCTTTAGCATTGTATGTCGCTATTGTTGCCAGTGTTGCCGGTATTCCTCTTAAGTTTATATTTAAGTCTGTTAAGCCGCTATGGATTATTATTGCTCTTACCTTAGGAATTCATTTGTTTACTACACCGGGACTGATACTATATACTTTAGGACCGTTAATTGTTACCCAGGAAGGTTTGCGTCAGGGACTCTTAATGTCGGCAAGGTTGGTTTTGTTAATAACAATGTCATCGCTGTTGACATTTACTACTTCACCAATTGCCTTAACTGATGGACTGGAACGATTACTTGCCCCGTTTAGAAAACTGGGATTGCCAGCACATGAGCTGGCAATGATGATGACTATAGCCTTAAGGTTTATCCCTACACTACTGGAAGAAACTGACCGTATTATGAAAGCGCAAATGGCTAGAGGTGCAGATTTTGGCTCAGGCAACATCGCGCGGCGGGCACAAAGCATGATACCGCTGGTAGTACCTTTGTTTATCAGTGCCTTTCGCCGGGCGGACGAATTGGCTGTTGCTATGGAGGCCAGGTGTTATCGCGGCGGCGAGAATCGCACCCGTATGAAAGAACTTAAACTTACGGCGGGAGATTTTGTGGCTTATGGATTGGTGGCAGTATTAATTGGCGGGCTTACTGTACTAAAAATTAAAGGGATATGAATGTTTTAGTCGTATCTTCGTGTAACGGGGTGAAGGCTAACTGTGAGTGAACAAGTTCGCAATATTAAACTGACTGTCGCTTATGACGGTACTGCTTATCACGGTTTTCAGCGTCAGGCGAATGCCATGACTATTCAGCAGGTGCTTGAGGAACGGTTGACTAAAATTTTTGGTCACCAGCTTAAGATTATCGGTGCAGGACGGACTGATGCCGGAGTACATGCTTATGGGCAGGTAGTTAACTTCTATACCACCGGAACTATTCCGGCAGACCGCATTCCCCTGGCGGCGAAAGGGGTACTGCCAGCTGACATTGTTATCTCTTCAGCCGCGGAAGTAGATAAAGATTTTCACGCCCGCAGCAATGCCCGGAGCAAAGTATACCTTTACCGTATTTATCAAAGCTGCGTACCTGATCCTTTTTTGCGTAATTATGCCTGGTATATTGTCAAGACCTTAGATATTCCCGCTATACAGGCGGCAATGGGATTAATTGTCGGAACACATGATTTTTCCTCTTTCCGGGGATCAGGAGGCCCACCCGTAAATCCGGTTCGCACGATTTTGGCGGCTAACTGCGAGATGCAAGACAAAACTACTGAATTTTCCTTCTGGGGAACGGGATTTCTCTATCATATGGTGCGTAACTTGGTAGGCACATTAATTGATGTGGGTTTGGGTAAACTATCTGCAGCAGGATTTACCCGGATACTTGCCGCTCGCGATCGCTGCCAGGCCGGCATTACCGCTCCGGCACAGGGTTTGTATTTAAAAGAAGTATTCTATTAGAATTACATTATTTTCACTTTGCAAGGGAAAATCCTTGACATTGACAGGTCCATTTATTACAATATCCTTATGAGATTTTTGCCATGACTTCCATTAGCCCCGGAACTCAAGGATAAAAAAATCAAACCTGTTTTTCTGTATTAGAATTTATAACTTTTGGGAATGTGCAAATAGTTGATTCATTTGCAAAAGCCGAAAAGTAACCTAAATTCTTCACAGTCCCGAAAACATAGTTTTCGCTAAATGCTTGTGATAAGGAGGGATATCGCATGAAATCATTTATGGCAAATCCAGCTACAATTGAGCGTAAGTGGTATGTTGTAGACGCCGAAGGAAAAACCGTAGGTAGATTAGCCGTCGAAGTAGCTAAAGTGCTTCGTGGTAAACATAAACCGACTTTTACTCCGCATGTTGATACCGGTGATCACGTAATCGTAGTTAATGCAGATAAAGTGGTATTTACTGGCAAGAAGCTGACTGATAAGACTTATTTCCGTCACTCCGGTTATCCAGGTGGTACTACTTTTACCACTGCCGGTAAAATGCTGGCCGAAAAACCGGAAAAAGTTCTTGAAATGGCTGTTAAAGGCATGCTGCCTAAAAACAGACTTGGTCGCCAAATGTACCGTAAACTTAACGTATATCGCGGCCCGGAACATCCGCACGCTGCCCAGAAACCGGAAGTGCTGAATATTGATATTAGGTAAGCTGACATATAGCGAGTTTGGAAACATTAATGTAAAGAGAATGTTTTGAAATGTCCAGGTGCGAAGCAGATGGTCGTTTTAAAACAGGCTCCTGAAAGGAGGAACATAGCATGGCACTAGTTAACTATTACGGCACGGGCCGGAGAAAGACTTCGGTTGCCAGAGTTCGTCTGGTTCCGGGTGAAGGAAATATCGTCATTAACGGCCGTCCGCTTGTTGAATATTTTGGCCTGAAGACTCTTGAACTGATTGTTAAGCAACCGCTTAACCTTACCGATACTGTTGGTAAATATGATGTATTGGCAAAAGTAGAGGGAGGCGGTCCGTCCGGTCAAGCCGGTGCTGTCCGTCATGGAATTGCCCGCGCTCTTTTGAAGGTTGATGGCGAATACCGTCCTTCTTTGAAAAAAGCTGGCTTTCTCACCCGCGATCCGCGCGAAAAAGAGCGTCGTAAATACGGCCTCAAAAAAGCCCGTAAAGCTTCACAGTTCTCCAAACGTTAATATTTATACCTATCAGAGCCCCAGGAAAACTCCTGGGGCTTTCTTATAATACAAGAAAGATTTTTGAACCACAGAGGACGCAGAGGACACAGAGTGGAAGGTTGCGATATTCATCGCGCAGGATTCAGGAATATTAATAGTACTTAAGAGTAGAATGGTGTTGAGTTTAGGATGCAGTAATGAAATTCAGGTAGTAATAAAATTCCTCTGCGTCCTCTGTGTCCTCTGCGGTTAGCCGTATCCCCAAAACGTTCGCGGTTTTTATGGAGGAATAAGTATTGTGTTACAGAAAATGATACCGTCCAAAATTATAAATATTCTGCAAGTGCTTGGCGCAGATGGCCATAATGCCTATATTGTGGGTGGAGCGGTAAGAGACTTATTGTCGGGACGCAGTCCCCAGGATTACGATATTGCGACTGATGCCAGACCGGAGCAGATTGCTGCTATTGCCGCAAAAGCCGGCTGGCGGGTAATTGACAGGTTGGGGCAAAACTTCGGTGTGTTGGCTTTGGTGTTAGATGGAGAAATGGTTGAAGTGGCTACTTTTCGCGGCGAAAGTTATGGCACAGATGCCCACCGACCTGAAGATGTTTGGTTTACTCGGAATGTTGAGGAGGATTTATCCAGACGGGACTTTACAATTAATGCTATGGCTGTGGATATAACAGGTAAGGTAGTGGACCCTTTTGGGGGACAAAAAGATATTGCTGATAGGATAATTCGGACCGTGGGTCAGGCTGACCAGCGCTTTCAAGAAGATGCGCTCAGAATGTTCCGGGCCTGTCGTTTTGCCGCTCAACTGGGCTATATTATCCATCACACCGTTTATGCAGCCATTCCGGGATGCCTGCCCAGAGTGGCTGGTCTTTCATTGGAGCGGGTACGTTGGGAGCTGGATAAAATCCTTTTAAGCGCCCATCCACATATGGGATTGGATGCACTGGTTAAAGCGGGTTTGGCTAATTCACGCTGCCGGGTGCGGGAAAATGGCATTGATCGACAAGTGGCAATACTGCCAGAATTAAGCCATCTAGTAGGGCTGCCTCAAAATCCGGCATATCACCGCTTTGATGCCTGGGAACATACTTTGGCAGCCGTCCGGAATGTGCCAGTTGATTTAATATTGCGCTGGGCGGCCTTGCTCCATGATATTGGCAAAGGACTGCCCGGCATACGGGATTATGATAATGAGGGACAACCGACTGATCATAAGCATGAACAGGCTGGGGCCAGAATGGCAAGAGCTATATTGACACGTCTGCAAATGAAGGAGAAATTAACCAGCAGAGCCGTTTGGCTGGTATCAAGACATATGCGATATTACTTTCAAATGGGAGCCGGTGAAAAAGTCGTACAGCGCTGGCTGCGGGAGGAAGCCCGGTCAGGAGCATTCCGCGATGCCGGAGAGATGTCTGTGGCCTTTAGACAACTTTCAATCCTGTGCCAGGCAGACGCCTGTGCAGCTGGTGCAACAGAAAGCTTTGTAGTTCAGGTTGCAGCCTACGGGGAACAATTGTTTAAATTAGCTAAAAGTATGCCCACTCATACCAGTGATCTTAGATGCGCTATAACTGAACTTGCCACTATGGCAAGAAGCGGCAGTCAATTGGGGAACCTGCTAAAGAATATCTTGCGGCGGGTCCAGGACGGAAATTTGCCAAATGAGTCTGAGGCTATTGCCGCGGCCAGTCAAAAATGGTTAAAACGCAACACTATCCAGGAGTGAAATATATTTTTATAAAATAAATTATATTTTTGCATAAAAGAGGAGAATACCGGAACATATGGAAAATAAAATATATATAAGTACAGCTTTATGATAAAAACACAGCATTAGCTAAGCAAGCTGTGTTTTTCTTAATAATATATAGCGATTGCCAATTTTTGTAATAATTACCGGCAGGGGGGTTTTACTATGGAAGAACTATTAAAACAGATACTTGAGAACCAAAAAGAAATTCTTGAACGTTTGGAGCGAATAGAAAAGCATCATAGTGCGGCCACCAAAGATGTGGTTGATCGAATTGAGAGTAAAATTAATATGATAATTGCCGAGCCGGACCAGTCAGGCAAAGTTCATTGATGTAATAATCCATTTTTAGGAAAAACTTGAATTATTAACCAAATGATTACAAATAATTAATAATAAAATATAGACTAAATGGAAAAAATATCCTATTATAGTAATTGGGTAACGAAATTTGCTGACAAAGGGGTGGCTTAGCGTGTATGCAGTAGATTTAGACAAACTGAATGGCAAGGTTGAAAATTTACGTCAAAAAATGCATGACACGGCAAAACGAAAAGGCATTACCCATCACGAGGTGCTCAGAATCAGTCAATTGCTTGATAAAAGGCTTAATCAATATACAAAAATTTGTATGGACAGGATTACGGACAGGGCCGTCCAGAATATATAGATCTAATGTCAAAGTAATATTTTCCGGTATTTCTTGCCGGATAAGATTCAGAAGATGAAAACGTTCATGTTTTTTTAACCGCCAAGCACGTCAGAGACGCCAAGGGGGCAGATAAATTCCCTTGGTGCTTTTGACGTTTCTTGGCGGTTAGTCGTGTTCTGCCGGTGGTTCCCAGTGTAGCATTTACCTAGCCAGTATTATTGGGCTAAGTCTGGCTTCCTGGGCAAGGCTGGGACCAATATAACCGTATTTGACCATAGATGCCAATACGACTGCCTGACGCTGTTTGGCTGCGGCAAAGTCTACGTAGGGTGACGTAAGGGAAGGGGCATTAGGCAGCCCGGCCAGCATGGCACATTCAGCAAGATTAAGTTTGGCCGGCGGTTTGCCGAAATATACTTGGGCGGCGTCACCGATTCCGTAAGCACCTGACCCAAAGTAAATGGTATTGAGATATAGCTCTAATATCTCTTCTTTGGAATATCTTAGTTCCATATCGATTGACAGGACAATTTCTTCTAATTTCCGGCCAACTGTTTGGTCCTGAGAAAGAAAAAGGTTTTTCACAAGCTGCTGAGTGATGGTGCTGCCGCCTTCTGCAATTGCACCTGACTGCATGTTCACTAAAGTAGCACGTAAAATTCCTTCGATATCAAAGCCTACATGCCGGTAAAAACGATTATCTTCTACGGCAATGATAGCCTGCTGCAGACTCAAGGGAATATCCTGCAACGCTATGTAATGTGTCTTATCTATTTTGGCGGTCACAGCTCTTTTTAAAGCGACTATCCGATAGGCTCTGTCCCAGAGATTTGCCATTGATGAGACCGATTTCTGATTGTAACTTACTGTTGGCACATAACGGCTAAAGATAGTATCACCACCAGCCCACAGGAAAGACATAAAGAACAGCAGCATCAGTAATAAGATAAAATTGCGTTTGGTCATAGACATGCCTCCCCTTTCCTTATATTCTACCTTACTTGTCCGTATCTGGCTATAGTTACCACTTACAAATGGTACTAGAGACTGTTACAAAATACCCATCTACGTTGTTGTCTCTTGCTAAACGTACTACCGAATAAGACATATCATTATGAACATTCTTGTTCCAACTCTGATCTAACGCGATTTGTCTGTACGGCCGTAAACTAGATACACATTGTTCCGTGATTTCCGTGGACTTAGCATCTGGGTATCTTGTAACAGTTTTAAAGTATTTAAGGAAAGTGATGTTTTTTAAACACACTCTACTAAGTAGTACTACTATTAATACATTTTATCGCATAATGTGTAGAGAAGTCTTGGCGGGAGGGAAGACAATGAGAATATTATTGGTACGCCGGTACAGTATAAAGCGGGCAGTAATATTGAGTATTGCAGTTGTGGTCCTTAATTTACTCACATTGCGTTATTTAGTGGCTGACGATATTGAGAACACTAATCTGGCAAGCTTGGCCGGAAAGTGTGTAGCAATAGATCCGGGCCATGGAGGCATTGATGGGGGAGCTAGTTCCAACGGGGTGACGGAAAAGGATGTTACTTTGGCTGTAGCAGCCAAAGTGGCTGGGATTCTGCAGGCGAACGGAGCAAAGGTAGTCATGACCAGGGATAGCGATATTGATTACTATACTCGTGGTAAAGGCGGAAAACGTAATGACCTGTTAAAGCGAGTAGATATAATTGAAAGTTCGGGCGCTGATGCTTTTGTAAGTATTCATTGCAACGCCATCAGAGGAGCCCAACTGTCAGGAGCACAAGTTTTTTATAGTCCCAGGCTGGAGGAGAACAAGCTATTAGCGGAAATTATGCAGAGAGCCTTAAAAAATTTCCCGCCTGGCAATAAACGCCAGGCCAAGCAGGATTCTAATATCCTACTGTTGAATGCAACTAATATAGCGGGAGTGCTGGTGGAAACAGGATACCTGACAAACAAAAAGGAAGCCGCATTGTTGACTGAAGACGATTATCAAACCCAAATTGCCGAACATATTGTCAAAGCCTTGGCGTATCATTTCAGCCAAAATGCGGGAAGATAAATATGCATGCTAATATAATATGGAACGCATTGAAGAATGCTTATTCCGGTGTTCAGTCAACACGTCACTGTTGGTATTTAACCCATACCGACGTTAAGCCCGACGCTATTTTTTGCTGTTCAGAATTTATAACTTTTCGGGTGACTGCAAGCAGTTAGTTACTTGCAGTCTTAAATTCTTCACTGTTCGAAAACGGAACGTTTTTCTTAGTGCGGAATATATAGTTATACCGCGGCAGAAAGGGATGGTGCTATGAATAAACTGGTAGGTTGTGCTTTATTGCCTCATCCACCTATTATGATTCCAGAGGTTGGAAAAGGGGAGTTGGCTAAAATTAAGGCTACCGTGGATGCTGCCGGCCGGGTGGCGGAAATGATACAGGCACATAATCCTCAGACAGTTGTTATTATTACGCCCCATGGGCCTGTTTTTGAAGATGCCGTGTGCATTAGCGTACATCCCCGGTTACGGGGTAATCTGGCAGCTTTCGGTGTGCCTGAGGTTGCTCTGGGATTTGAAACTGATGGATTATTGGTACGGCATATTTTAAAAAAAGCTGAACGACTAGGTGTAAATTTAGTCGAACTTACCGATGATTTAGCAAAAACCTACCGTTTTCGCCTGGAACTGGACCATGGCGCTATTGTTCCTTTGTATTATTTGCATAAAGCCGGGTTTAGGGGGCAATTGGTACATTTATCAATTGGCATGTTGCCTTATGAAGAGATGTATACCTTTGGAAAAGCTGTACAGGCTGCTATCGGCTTGGTGGACAAGCGGGTTGCGGTCATCGCCTCAGGGGACTTGTCACACCGCTTAAAACCAGGCGCACCGGCAGGCTATAGTCCCCGGGCAATAGAGTTTGACAATCAGGTGGTAGAGGCCGTCAGGAACTTGAATGTAAAATCATTGTTAAATATGGACCGGGGGTTAATTGAAGAGGCTGGTGAATGCGGTCTCAGACCGGTCTTTTTTCTGATGGGTGTGTTAGGCGGATTGCCGGCCAGCGCAGAAATATTGTCATATGAAGGTCCTTTCGGCGTTGGCTATGCGGTAGCATATATTAAAGTAAACGGTAAAAACGAAGGAGGCGATGGTGGTGTCCGGTAAAGTGTTAAGCCCGCCAGTAGAGTTAGCCAAAAAGAGCCTGCAATATTATTTAGAAAATAGCCACCTGTTAGCTGTGCCGGAAAAGCTTGTGCCAGAGCTTGAAGGCCGTGCCGGGACATTCGTTTCACTAAAAAAACATGGCGAACTGCGGGGATGTATCGGTACTTTTCAACCAACTCAGGAGAGTGTTGCCGCTGAAATTATCCATAACGCCGTAAGCGCCGGGACGCAAGACCCACGTTTTTTTCCGGTGGAACTGGATGAAATTTCGGAACTGGATTTTTCAGTGGATATCCTGGCAGCTCCAGAAGGAATTGACAGCCTGCAGAAGCTTGACCCACAGAAATACGGCGTTATTGTGCGGCATGGCCGGCGCAGCGGCTTACTCCTTCCTATGCTGGAGGGGGTGGATACAGTGGAAGAGCAAGTATCCATCGCTATGCAAAAAGCAGGGATAAGACCTAATGAGGAGATTGAGCTGTACAGATTCACAGTGACACGGTATACATAATGCATAATATGGCAGGTGGTAAATATGCGCGAAGCGTCGTATTATACACCCCATGAAAAAGGTGTAGCCTGCGGGCTTTGTCCCAAGGGGTGCGTTATCGGTGAAGGACGGACAGGCTTTTGCCGGGTGCGCAAAAACATTGGCGGGAAGTTGTATACGGAAAATTATGCAGCATGTTCTTCTTACGCATTGGACCCGATAGAAAAGAAGCCATTGTATCATTTTTATCCCGGAAGTCATATTTTGTCGCTGGGCACGTGGGGCTGTAATTTTGCCTGTCAGTTTTGTCAGAACTGGCAGATTGCCCAGGACAGTCCCCAGACGATTGAAATACTGCCGGAAAAAGCGGTGGCAGTGGCAAAAGAGTACCAAAAACAGGGTAATATCGGTATTGCCTACACTTACTCCGAGCCTAGTGTGTGGTATGAATACATTATGGATACAGCTCAAGCCATTCGTCAGGCAGGAATGAAAAATGTACTGGTTACAAATGGCTTTATCAGTGCGGAGCCACTGCAAGCGATTCTGCCCTATATAGACGCTATGAATATTGATGTAAAAGCATTTAATGAAGAATATTATCAGAAGGTATGCGCCGGTCGTCTTGAAAACGTGAAGCGAACGGTAGAACTGTCGGCAGGCAGGTGCCATGTGGAGATTACTACTTTGATTGTTGCGGGATTAAATGACGCAGAACAGGAACTGACTGCACTGGCACAATGGCTAGCCAACATTGATCGCGACATTCCGCTGCATTTTTCCCGTTACTTTCCCAACTATAAGATGGATAGCCCGGCCACGCCTCTGGCGACTATGGAAATAGCCTACCAGGTGGCAAAAGAGCATTTAAATTACGTATATCTCGGTAATATGGGTGGTCAAGGGGCAAATACATATTGTCCGGTTTGCGGCCAGCTGGTTATTGACCGTCGGAGGATGCAAAGCTTGATGCTAGAAAACAAACAATGCCCCAAGTGCGGAAACACAATAAGTATAATAGGAGAGGTCTTTTTTTAAGGGACCTCTTTTTAGTTACTTTTTCAGAATTTATAACTTCTCGGAAAATGCAAAATTGTTGATCATTTGAAGTTAAGCCAAAACGTAATTTAAATTCCTCACATTTTTCGGAAAAACACTTTGTGTTTTTCGTGTGTATACAAAAAACTATTGCATTAATATTCATGTATATTGTATAATTATAAAAATGAGCAAAGGAGGGTACAGTAATGAGAGTTAGCATTATTGGTGCAACCGGCTATACCGGTGAGGAACTGCTACGCATTTTAGCCAATCATCCTACAGTCGAAGTTGTGCATATTACTTCAGAGAGCCAGACCGGTACACCTATCGAAGACATATACCCTCATTTTACGCGATATTATAATAAAAAGCTGGAAAGTATTGCCGAAACAGAAAAAATTGCTGCTGACAGTGATATCGTGTTTATCGGGTTGCCGCATGGCCATGCAATGGAATTTGGGAAAAAAGTTGCGGCCATGGGTGTCAAAATAATTGATTTAGGGGCGGACTACCGTTTTCAAGATACTGCGGTGTATGAAAAATGGTACAAAGTGCCTCATACTCACCCGGAAGCCAAAGCGACATACGGGTTAACTGAGCTTTATCGCAGCCAGATTAAAGAAGCCGGTATTGTGGGTAACCCGGGCTGTTATACCACCGCCAGCATATTGGCGCTGGCACCATTGGTAAAAAACGGCTTGGTGAATTTAAAAAGCATTGTAGTTGATGCAAAATCAGGTGTTTCGGGTGCAGGGCGGGGTGCTGGTA
>JAEYSJ010000125.1 GCA_023434855.1 Bacillota bacterium
TTAAGATAGAGGCTGATTACTTTGTATAGCTCCCTTTAAATTGTTTCACTGATTTTCTTTATAATATTTGTTGAAGATCTTCCAGCAACTTCAGGAACTAATACTGTTTTCCCACCATTAGCAGCTACAATCTTAGCTTCCGGAATCTCCTCTATGCAATAATCGCCACCCTTTACATAAATATCGGGTTTGACTTCGTCAATCAAACTCTCGGCGGTTCGTTCATCAAATATAATCACATAGTCAACAACTGCCAGAGCAGCAATTACTTCAGCCCGGTCCTCTTGATGATTAACAGGGCGGGTTGGCCCCTTCAATTCTTGGACAGAGCGGTCACTATTAAGGCCTACAATAAGACACGCCCCAAGCTTTTTAGCCTCAGCTAAATAGCGGACATGGCCGGCATGGATAATATCGAAACAGCCGTTGGTAAATACAATTGTTTTACCAGCGGCTTTATTATTGCAGACAATTTCTCTAAGTTGCGAACGATCAATGCATTTCATAATGACCTCGCACCGCTTCCTGAAGTTCTTTGAGTGTAGCTGTTGCCGTACCTGGTTTTCTAACAACAATGCCTGCTGTGAAATTAGCCAGACTAGCGGCTTCTACGTAAGTGGCACCGGCAGCAACAGCTAAAATCATTGCAGCAACCACTGTATCGCCCGCACCCGTAACATCATACACTTCACTGACATTCGTAACCGGAATATGGGTTACTTTGCCCGATTTCTCAAAAAGCGTCATTCCATCAGGGCCTTGGGTAATCAGTACCGCTTCCGCCTGAAGTTGATTTAAGATTTCATTCCCGGCACTGAGCAAAGACTGCTCGTCAAGTGATTTTAATCCGACTGCAGCTGCCGCTTCTGACTCATTTTGTTTGACGATCGATACATCTTTATATTGCATGACCTTATAACGGGAATCAACAACAGACGGTATGCCATGTGAAAGGCAAGTATCAATGACCGCCCGTAAGACAGCCGAAGTTACTGTTACGCCGCCGTAGTCACTTAAAACTACTGCATCCATCTGTGGAATGATTTCCCGTATATAATTTATGATCCGTCCTTCAATATCCTGGCTCAGCGCGTCTTTTTTTTCCCGATCAATGCGTACAACTTGCTGGCGCACGGTGGCTTGCCCACCAGCCATTACCCGAGTCTTGGTAATAGTCGGCCTGGTAATATCCGGGATGAGGCCCGCTGTTATTACACCCTTAGATTCCAGTTTCCGGGCAAGCTCCTGCCCAGGAAAATCATCACCAACAACGCCTACAGCATACACCTGTCCGCCTAATGTAGCGGTGTTGTGTACGGCATTGGCCGCACCACCAGGGACGACGTTTTCTGCAGTATGTTCCAGAATCAGTACAGGGGCTTCCCGCGAAATGCGGGAAATCCGTCCCTCTAGGTACACATCAGCGATCATATCACCGATTAACATAATTCTTTTATTTCTCATTTTACTGATAATTTGCAGTAACGCTTCTCGCATCCGGTTCATCCTCACTTACCATTTAACGGCATCTACTTTTACCCTAACTTCTTTCCGTTTGGCTCTGTACGTAATATCCGCTTCAAAACAATGCAGATTACGACGCCATGTATAATCTATATCCTTAGTATTGCCATGCTCCAAATCATACCGTACTTTTGCACCCAAACCATTTAACCGGTCTATCTGGTACATAAAGCCAATTTTTCCTTCTTCCGCTACATCAATCCGGTCAAATTCATATGGTGTAGTGCCGATATCGCTGCTATAGCTGTACCCCAGCCAAGTATTTAACCGGCTATTCGGTTTTATATCCACACGGGAATCAAAGTGGAATACACTATTGGCAGAATCATTATATCCATAAAAATTACGGTCAAATCCTGTTCCCAGCTTAAGCGTAGCTTTAGAGCCAAGCTTAATAGGATCATTGGCTAAATACATACTAAAACCCGAATGAGTACCTCTGACATCCCCCTCATTCCATTGTCCCCAGGCTGCAGATGCATTCAGTGTCAAAGAACTAGCTCCCAGGCGCTGTGAACTTAGCTGCAGCGAGAGCTCCGGTTCTTTTTTGATCCATTCATGATCATCATTTTCATCATTACCGTAACTCAATTTAGCCGTAAAGTTGCTGTTGCGGCTAATTAGGCCATACATTGGCTTGAAATTTACTTTACTGTAGTAATCGAGGTCCGCAAAGACTGCCAGACTTGGACTGAAGGGAACTTCCAGATGCTGCGAAATGCCGATGCCGTTATCCGATGAATAGCTCGGTTTCGGAAATGCAACACTTGCCCCCTCGCCTTCCCGTAAAGAAGCCTGATATCTTGGCAATGAAAAAATTACCGTATTTTTAATCCAGAACTTAGCATTGTAGGCAATCATTTTATCGCCAGGCCATATTTCCACTCTTTCGGCACTGATATGATAATCGGGCACCTCTGCCGGACAGCCCGTAACCGTTCCCTCATTCATAGTGGTATGCACAGGAGAGGTAGTAATTGCTTTGCTGGTGATATGCAGATGCTCAATTGTACCTTTGCTAGACTGCATACTGCCGCTGTGATCGTTCAAATTATAGCGCATACCCGTAGTGGTAAGCTCCATTCCCGGACGGGAAAGCACCGCTTCACCATCTGTCCAGACTTCATTCTTCTGTGTATTGCCTTTAAGAAGATTAGCCGCTACTTTATCCTCATTTTGCTTAATTTGAACATTTCCTCTCGCATACAGATCGCCAGTAGAATCACTGAAATACAGCTCATCAGCCTCTACCACAATCGGCGCCTTGGTAGTTGAGGAGCTGTTAGACGGCTTAGCAGGAGCCGCACTTGCCGTCCCGAATACAAAAATGAGGGCTAATAACCCAATCATTACTTTTTTGGATTTATTCATAAATTGCTCCTTCTAGCATTAACTTACAGTATGTCCATCATTCAACTAATTCGCTGTTTGTCGTCTTTTTCCTGCCTCTTTCGACATAGTAATGAAAGGCAGATATGGCAAAATAGCGCCAGACATGGCACATGCTGGCGCTATTATCTCCATTTATTTGACTTTTAAACCATAAACACTGGCTTCGGTTTTTGTTTGAATATAGAGCTCCGCTCCAGCAGGAATCGTTACATCTTTGCCATGAATAAAAGCCCCACCGACAACACCGACAGGCCCTAGCACAATCAGTCCGGCAACAGTAGCTCCTGCAGCTTTGGCTAGAGATTTAGTCTCTTCCTTGGCCTTATCGCCCAGGAAAGTCTGCACTTCAGTTCCGTCAAAGGCCTGCAGAGTATCGAAACTTAGATCCAGCTTCGCATCCCGGCCAAAATTTCTTGCCTGCTGGACTTTCAGTACCTTGCCTGCACCAACTGCCCCCTTGGCAATCACCAGGACGCCGTTGCTATAGACATCTTCCGATGCTTGAAAAGCAAAGGAATCACCCTCCCGGTTTTGGCGGGTATCTAGCGGAGTAACCATCTTAATCTTGACAAGAGTGTCTTGAAAGAGCGTAACTTCACTTATTTCCGGGGATTCGGTAAAAGCAATATTGGTTACTTTTGTAATTCGCTTATCAAAAGCCCCGGTTGCAGGTGCTCCGATCAGCAGCTGTTCTAACTGCTCCAGTTTTTGTTTAGCCGGTACAGCCGTTTGATCATGGCTGATTGCCCATTCAACAGCATTTAACCGCGTAATTAAAGAAGGAGCGGTTAGTGTATTCTCTTTGGAATAGGTATAAAGCTTGTCCGCTTTCCCCATCAAAGCATCTTTTGATTCAGTGCCATAAATATCTTTTTCCAGCCTGGTAAGACGTTCCGATAAAGAACCGGTTTGATCCGTTCCATATAAAACTTGCTCTACTGCTTTGGTTTTGTCCACTATTGTTAATTCTGCATGTTGAGCAAAAACAGGTGTACTTGCTAATAGCAGTACAGCAAGCGTACTAGAAATCCATTTGCGTAGCATAAAATCCCCTCCCAGGTTATGATGTCTTATCAGAATAGTTCGTGCTGAAAAAAGAAATATCCTGCCAGTGATTGGCAGGATATAGGAACTTGTTAGATTTTAACGTCAATCAAGGCCGACAAACCTACGCCTTGAACACGGGAGAAGTTAGTAGGATTCTTGCTGTCAATCGGAATTAATACTTTGGCCCGGAATTGCCTGCCGTTGAAGTTTCCTTCAGCCTGCAGAACAGCTTGCACTTGATCTACTAATTCCGGTGAGCCCATTACCTGCGCTGCTCCAATGTAGCCACCACTGCCTATGGTAATAATCGGTACTACCTTGGTAGCATAGTCATGACCGCCACCACTTTGGAAAGTAAGCGTGTTGATAAACTTATTGAGTGGTCCGGAAAACTTATCAATTAAGATCCCTATGCCACCCACTTTTAGTACATCACCAAGACTAAACGCCTGTGTAACAGGTACAGCTGCAACTGACAGGAGGCAAAAGAGCAGCAAACCGATAACAAAGGATTTTTTTGTTTTCATATGTATCCCCCTTTCTTATCCCCTATTATACATAAGAATTAAGAGAAATACAATAAAAAGTGACTGGACAGTCGGTTGTAAGGGTAAAAACTCCCATGCATAAGCATGGGAGTCAGAAATACTAGAATTTAATGCTAACAGTGGTACGGAAAGAGGTGTTCTTTTGAGAACTGTCCACCACTTTTTTCATATCGCGCAGGAAGAACTTCACAGTGGTATCTTTGTTGTACTTATAGTTGTAACCATAGTACATACCCTTCCAGCCGGATTCATAATCAGTCCAATCGTTCATATCTGCTAATTCTTCAATTTTGTAGTTAATAGCGTAGAAGGTATTCTTAGCATCCGGCGAGTACGATACGCCTAAACCATAAGCACTATTATCAGAGTCGGCATTGGATTTACCATATTCAGCAAAATAAGATGCTTTGCCTTGATCATAACCAGCATTTACTGCCCAATGATTAGTATCATCCTGGGAAGAATCTTTATAATCATACTTCGCCAAGGTTCCTCCCAAAGTCCAGTTTTGAGCAGGGCTATAGGATGCAGAAAGCGCGAATAATTTATTTTCATCAGAGCTAGCTTTTCTGTCTTCTTTTAAAGCAATAACTTTTAAATCAGTTACGCCAGACTTACCAGTTATAGTGATACCATCAGCAAACATATATTTGCCAAGATAAGGGCTGGTATTGTAGAAAATAGCAGTCGAGCCAACACTAGCATCCTGACGGCCTATTTTGTAGCTAAATCCGTTCGTATCTTTGAAAACAAAGCCGAACTGATCAATAGCTGCTGTATTTTCTCCACTTGTTGCATCAGAAGAGAAATCCTTACCAATTGTAGCATGTTGAGCAGCAAAACGAGCGAAGAAATCTACATTTTTACCAACATTAGTAGTAGCGTTTAAGATAAGAGTTGATTTGAAACCATCTTCATTGTCTGGAGCATCAGTAACATTATCCCAGGTATTATAACGATACTGGTGCTCAAATTTTCCATCGAATTCGATAGGAGCGGCGAATACACTACCAGCGGTAGTCAGAACGAAGGCGGCTGCCAATGCAGCGGTAAGAGCTTTTTTCTTCATTTTAGTTTCCCCCTTGGTTTTTTAATAATTATAATAAGGTCACCAAGGCTGGTTTTACTCAAGAGTAAGTGTCCACGTTTCCTTATTCCGATCAAAGCCAGCCATCTCTATACTAAGAAATCCTGCCGCGACTAAGTAGTGCACATCCTTGTTGCGACAGGATAACCGAAAGAGAATATAATGTTTATTCGATCAGAATTCGTAAACTCCTGCTTATACTAGGGATTATTGTAAAAAAAAATTAACATTGCGTTAACAATAATATTACAAAGTACGACACAGTAAGACATTTGTACATCTTTACACCTATGCTATTCCATAGCTAAGTAGCTTTAGACAAAAAAACAGATCCCCAATCGGGGATCTGTTCGTAAAGCTTTTCTTAGAACCAGAAGTCAGCGCGGACGAATCCGTAACCTGCGCGTTCAATGCTGCCATCATAAGATTTCAGATCTTCATAAGTAGCAGTAACTATCATGTTTTTGGAGAAGGTGTAGTTAAAGCCATAACCAAGACCTTTAACGCCATTAGTCATCGTAAATTCATCAGCAATGCCTTGGAACACAGGGTTGCTGTTCATTTTGTAATCCAATGCGCTAGCGCCGAATTTTTTGTAGTTAACAAACAAACCGAAGGATTTCGGATTAGCTTTGTTAGCACCTTTGTAACCAAGCAAAGCATTCCAGGCATGATCATCAGGACCAATATTGGAAGCTTCATTAGTTGCATATTCGCCAGTAAGAGTGAAGTTTTTGTCTAACTTAGCTTTGGCGCCTAAACCGTATACTTCATAATTGTAACCTTTGGTGTTGCTGTAGTATACAGTACCAATTGTTTGGAAGCTGTTGGAAGGAGTATATTTAATTTCTGCAGTAGTTAGATCAATATCGCTTTTAGCTGTAGCTTTGTTTTCCAGAGCTTTATCTGTA
Source organism: Bacillota bacterium (assembly GCA_023434855.1). The sequence goes on from JAEYSJ010000125.1 coordinate 6,510, forward strand.
CCAGCAACACCAGAACCAGTCCGGCCAGAGATATCGCCAAAGCCTACAATGGCTTTCACTTTGTCGCCACCAACATAAGCTTTCACACCATCATAGCCGCCGGTAATATCCGACACTAAGCTATAACCCATAACTAAGTCATGACGGCCGATTGAAAGGTCTGCACTGCCAACAACATCTTTAAGGGTGAAATAGCCATAGTCAAAGGTTAAGGAGTTGTTTTCACCAGCAACGACTTCACTATTGCTCACATTAGAGAGAGTCAAGCGGCTTTTGAAATCAACTTGATCACTTACCTTGCCATCAACATACAAACGAAAACGTTGGTCAAATTTGTCATGGCTGCCAGACAAGTTGCCATTAGCATCAGCTGCTGCATTTTCCCAGCCGCGGATACGAGCGTCAGCACCGATTTTTACAGTAGGAGCATTTTTTTCGAGTTTGCTTACGCGAACTCCCAGATTATCCAATTCTTCGCTGAATTCAGCGGAGAGTTTGTTCAGTAGAGCTTTTTGCTCAGCGTTAGCTTTGTCTTCTTTAGCAAGAGCTTTAGCTACGATTTGAGCCATTTCATAACGGGTGATGTTTTTGTCGCCACGGAAAGTTCCGTCGCCATAACCATCAACGATACCAGCTTGAGCCAATTTGCTTACAGCGTCATAAGCCCAGTGTTTTGCAGGAACGTCAACGAAAGGATTAGCAG
>JAEYSJ010000320.1 GCA_023434855.1 Bacillota bacterium
GGTCAGCGTGCTTTTAGCTGCACAATACCGGTTGCAGCCGTTTTATCAGGATATTCGTACAGTATTTACCATCCACAACATGGCCTACCAAGGAATATTTAACAAAGAAATTCTGACGGATTTACTGGGACTTGGCTGGGAATATTTTACTGACGAAGGCGTGAAATTCAATGGCCAGGTAAGTTTCCTGAAAGGAGGGCTGGCGTTTGCCGACCGCATTACCACAGTCAGCAAAGCTTATGCTGAGGAAGTACAAAGCCCTGAATTTGGGGAAGGACTGGACGGTTTTTTGCGCGCAAAAAGGATTGTGGTGTCAGGCATTTTAAACGGAATTGATCCTAAAGATTACAATCCGGGTAGTGATCCAATGATTTTTGTAAATTATAACGGACGTTGCCTGAAGAGGAAGCAGGAGAATAAAACGAGACTCCAGGAAGCATTAAATTTACCGGCAAGCGATGATTTGCCGCTTGTCGGTATAGTCTCAAGCCTGACAACAGTTAAAGGGCTCGATTTACTCATTGGGGCACTGGACGGTTTACTGGCGCTTGATGTACAACTGGCAGTGCTGGGTACCGGAGATGAGCGTTATCAAAATCTTTTGGCCAGGGCAGCGGCACAATACCCGGAAAGGCTGGCCGTCCGGATTATGGATGACAATAGTTTGGCTCACAAAATTTATGCGGGAGCAGATATTATGCTTATGCCTTCCTATTTTGAACCCGGCGGCACGGATCCGATCAATGCGATGCGTTACGGCACCATACCAATTGTGCGCTCTACCGGGAGTATGAAGGATGTTGTCCGGTCTTACCGTAAAGACAAAGGGATAAGCAATGGTTTTAGTTTTTCCGGCGATAATGATGTGGACATGTTATCGGTTGTGCAACAGGCTGTCGATCTATACCGCAACAAAAAAGTCTGGTCCCAAATTATGCGTAATGCTATGAAAAGCAATTACAGCTGGAAGGAAGCGGGGGCAGAGTATCAAAAGCTGTACCGGCAACTTTTAAGAAAATAGGTTGGTCAGGCACCAATAGAGCCTTTTAGCATACTATAAATCAAGTTTTAAGATAACAACGTATTGTTCAGCTATTTGTGTATAGTAGGAGGTGGAACTTTGACCGATAAAGAAAAGTTTAAGGCCGACTTTATCAAAATACTTCAAACTATGCATGGTAAAAGCCTGGACGAAGCAACTATTAACGACAAGTATATAGCTTTGGGAGTTGTTATTCGCGATTATATAAGTAGGAACTGGATTCAAACCAATAAACAATACAGCGAAAAAAGCGCAAAACAAATATACTACTTTTCGATAGAGTTTTTATTGGGTAAGTTATTGGGTATGAATATGCTGAATTTGGGAGTCAGGGATAATTGGCAAGAGGCTTTGGCTGAACTGGGGATCAACCTTGAAGACTTAGAAAGTGAAGAACCGGACCCAGGGTTGGGCAATGGCGGCCTTGGACGATTGGCTGCCTGCTTTTTAGACTCTATGGCGGCTCTGAATCTGCCAGGTCACGGCTGTGGCATCAGATATAAATACGGCTTATTTGAACAGAAAATTGTCAATAACTATCAAGTTGAGCTACCGGATAATTGGCTGAAGGAGGGTTACATCTGGGAGTACCGCAAACAGGATAAAGCGGTGGAAATAAGATTTGGCGGCACAATAACCAAGGTGGAACAGCCTAATGGCCGGCTGTTGTTTATTAATGAGGATTACGAGGCAGTTCTGGCCGTGCCTTACGATATTCCGATAATTGGCTATAAAAATAACACTGTTAATACTCTGCGGCTATGGAGTGCTGAGCCAACAAAGACGGATTTTGACCTATCGTCCTTTAACAGGGGTGAATATCTTAAGGCGGTAGAGTATAAACATTCAGTGGAGAGAATCTCTAAAATTTTGTATCCGGATGACACTTATTATGAAGGGCGATTGCTCCGGCTTAAACAGCAATACTTTTTTGTATCAGCAGGACTGCAAAGTATCATTAGACGTTTTAAACGCAAAAACCGGGGTTTCAAAGATTTACCGGATAAGGTCGCTATACATATCAATGATACCCACCCGGCACTTGCTATTCCGGAATTAATGCGCCTGTTGATGGATGAGGAAGGGTTAGGCTGGGATGTGGCGTGGAACCTTATGGTAAATACCATTTCATATACAAATCATACTATTATGCCTGAAGCGTTGGAAACTTGGCCGGTTGAGATGGTAAAAACGCTGCTGCCCAGGATATATATGATAATTTGCGAAATTAATGAACGGTTATGCCGAGATATATGGAATAAACACCCAGGGGACTGGAACATGATTAGGGAAATGTCCATAATTGTCGATGATAAGATATTTATGGCCCGTCTGGCAGTTGTGGGCAGTTACAGTGTCAATGGTGTTGCACAGATCCATACTGATATATTGAAAAAGCATACACTTGGTCATTTTCATAACTATTATCCCCACAAATTTAACAATAAAACAAATGGAATTACCCATCGCCGGTGGCTGCTCAAAGCCAATCCGCTATTAACCAGATTGATTAATGAGTCAATCTGGCACAGCTGGATAAAACATCCCGGTGATTTGGTAAATCTTTTGCAATACGCTGATGATAGCGCTTTTCAAGAAAAGTTTGCGGATATAAAACGAGTAAACAAAGCAATTCTTGCCAAACACATCAAGGAAAAATACAATATCAGTCTGAACCTAGACTCCGTATTTGATGTGCAAATCAAACGTATTCATGCCTATAAACGCCAAATAATGAATACTTTCCATATTATGGACTTATATAATCGATTGCGGGAAAATCCCGATCTGGATATCGTCCCCCGGACCTATATTTTTGCCGGCAAGGCGGCACCAGGTTATTATATAGCTAAACAAACGATAAAGTTGATAAATACACTGTCATCCATTATTAATAATGACAAGACAATTAAAGAAAAACTTAAAGTTGTGTTTCTGGAGAATTATAGTGTATCTCTGGCGGAAATGGTTTTTCCGGCGGCAGACGTTAGTGAACAGATCTCCACTGCCAGCAAAGAAGCCTCCGGCACCGGCAACATGAAATTTATGATAAACGGCGCGGTCACTATCGGTACTTTGGATGGAGCCAATATTGAAATCAAAAATGCCGTAGGCGAAGACAATATTGTTATTTTCGGTTTGACGGCTGAGCAGGTATTGGACTATTATCAAAACGGTGGATACAACGCCTGGGATGTATACCATAGCGATTCCCGGGTTAAGACAGTGCTGGAGCAATTGGTTAATGGCTTTTTCCATGATGAAAGAGAAGAGTTCAGGCCGGTATATGATTATTTGCTGCACAATAATGACGAGTTTTTTGTGTTGAAGGACTTTGCTACTTATGCCAATGCCCAGGTACAGCTGGAAAATAAATATAAAGAGCAAAAATTGTGGTTAAAAATGGGGATATCGAATATTGCCCACGCCGGAATATTCTCCAGTGACAGGACAATTTCTGAATATGCTATCGGGATATGGAATGTTAAGCCGGTAATTATCACCGATTAATCGAGGCAGGTTCAAAACGCCCATCTGCGTTGTTGCCGTGGCTTCCGAGGTCCTCAACCGTGCGTACCCGAAGTATGTCACATTAATAAGATTGCCCGTCTCTTCGGCTATCTCAGATCAATGTGCGGACAAAATTCGTACGCCTCCGGCCTCGGAAGCCACGGCGCCTAGCATCTGGACATTTTTAACCTGCCTCTTTATATTAAGATTGAATATTCACCCGGGATGTTCGCTGCTGCGAAATGTCCCGGGTTTTTTGTATAAACAGGGAATGACCCACATACAATAAACAGCGTGGATTTGACGAGAGGAGTATTGGAATCGTGACGAATGTTTCACCGTTAAACGACGAGAATGTGTATTTATTTCATCAGGGGACAAACTATCGCAGCTATCAGATGCTAGGAGCGCATATCTGCGAGCTGGACGGCAGCGCAGGGGTAAGGTTTGCTGTTTGGGCGCCTAATGCAAGGGAAGTACGGGTAGTGGGGATCTTCAATGGCTGGCGTGGTAAGCACCATACCATGCAGCGGGTTGGGCAGTCAGGGATATGGGAATTGTTTATTTCCGGCTTGGCGCAGGACGCTGTGTATAAATATGAAATTCACACTCACTGGGGCACAAGTTTTTTGAAAGCAGATCCATATGCCTTTCAAGCCGAGCTGCGTCCGGGGACGGCTTCCAGAGTATATAACCTGAAGGGTTATCGCTGGCAGGATGATGAATGGCAGCGTCAGAAAAAAGTCAAGCCGGTATATGAGCGGCCTGTGCTCATCTATGAGGCTCATTTAAGTTCATGGCGGCGCAAGCCGGGAGATAATCTATTGTCTTACCGGGAATTGGCGCACGAATTAGTGGAATATGTGGCGGAAATGGGCTATACCCATATTGAATTGCTGCCCATAGTTGAACACCCTTTTGATGGTTCATGGGGATATCAGGCTACCGGTTATTACGCCGTAACCAGCCGTTATGGTGATCCTCATGATTTCATGTATTTTGTAGACCGGTGCCATCAGAGGGGCATCGGCGTTATTCTGGACTGGGTCCCAGGGCACTTTTGCAAAGACGATCATGGGCTCAGATGTTTTGATGGCTCAGCGCTGTATGAATATAGCTGTCCTGAACGGGGGGAAAACGATCAATGGGGGACAGCCAACTTTGATTTAGGCCGTACTGAAGTGCAAAGCTTCTTAATTTCCAACGCTTTGTTCTGGTTTGATGTTTATCATGTTGACGGTCTCAGGGTAGACGCAGTAGCCAGCATGCTTTATCTTAATTATGGCAAGGAACCCGGGCAATGGACACCAAACAGCTATGGTGGTAATGGAAATCTCGAGGGCATGGCCTTTTTGCGTAAACTTAATGAAACAGTTTTTAATGCTTATCCTGATGTTTTGATGATTGCCGAAGAATCCACCGCCTGGCCCATGGTTTCCTGGCCGACCAGTGCAGGTGGCCTGGGATTTAACTTTAAGTGGAATATGGGCTGGATGAATGACATGCTAAGCTATATGGAAAAAGAGCCGGTTCACCGCAAATGGCATCATAATTTGGTGACATTTTCCTTTATGTATGCTTTTTCCGAAAATTTTATTTTACCGCTGTCGCATGATGAAGTAGTCCATGGTAAAAGGTCGCTGCTTGATAAAATGCCAGGAGATTATTGGCAGAAATTTGCCAATTTGCGAGCTTTTTATGGTTATTGGATTGCTCATCCCGGTAAAAAATTACTGTTTATGGGCGGCGAATTTGGGCATTTTATTGAGTGGAAATATTACGACAGTCTCGATTGGCATTTGCTGGAATATGATATGCATAAAAAAATGCAGGAATATGTGCGGGATCTTAATTGCTTTTACCGCCGGGAAAACTTCTTCTGGGAAATAGACTTTGACTGGCAGGGGTTTGAGTGGATTGATTGCCACGATTATTCGCAAAGCGTTATCAGTTTTATGCGCAAAGGTCACAGTTCGCACTCGAGGGACAATGGCGGCTTAGAAAACTTTGTTATTGTTGTATGTAATTTTACGCCTGAGGTTCGGGCTGGCTATCGCATCGGGGTGCCATGCACCGGCGGGTATACAGAAGTTTTTAATAGTGACTGGGAGATATATGGTGGTTCGGGACAAAAAAATACCGGTACTTTAACTGCTGATGAGCAGCCTTGGCATGGTCAGCCCTATTCTCTTGAAATATTGCTGCCGCCATTGGCAACAATATATATTAAATATGGGAAAAGTCAGTCTTAACGCCAGTGATTGATAATCCTAATATACATACCAGGAAAATGAAAGGAGGGGAAATACGGTTCTGATGCGCAGAAAAGAATGCATTGCCATGCTATTAGCTGGCGGGCAGGGCAGCAGGCTGGGGATTTTAACGCGCAAGTTGGCAAAGCCGGCCGTGCCTTTTGGCGGCAAATATCGAATCATTGATTTTACCTTGAGCAATTGCTACAACTCGGGGATTGACACTGTAGGCGTGCTTACTCAATATAAACCGTTAGCGCTGAACAGTTATATCGGCATTGGCAGCGCCTGGGATTTAGATCGCAAGCATGGTGGCGTCTTTGTACTGCCTCCTTATGTCCGGGAAAAGGGCGGTGAATGGTACAAAGGCACGGCCGACGCTATTTATCAAAATATTAATTTTATTGATATGTTCGATCCGGCATTCGTGATGGTATTGTCCGGCGATCACATTTACAAAATGGACTACTCCTTGATGTTGGGCTACCATAAGGAATGTAAGGCTGATGCTACTATTGCCGTTATCAAAGTGCCATGGGAAGAAGCCAGCCGATTTGGCATCATGAATACGAATGGGGACCATCGCATTATTGACTTTGAAGAGAAACCGCCAAAGCCGCAGAATAATTTGGCATCCATGGGAATTTACATTTTTAATTGGAAGATACTAAAAAAATATTTGCTGGTAGATAGTAAAGATACTCTTTCCTACCATGATTTTGGAAAAAATGTTATTCCTGCTATGTTGGACAACGGACTGGATATGTATGCTTATCCATTTGAAGGGTATTGGAAAGATGTCGGGACCGTGGAAAGTTTTTGGGAAGCCAACATGGATATATTGAAAGATAAGCCGGAACTGCAAATATATGATCCGGCGTGGCGCATTTATTCCGTAAATCCTACTCGTCCGCCCCATTATTTGGCCGCCGACGCTAGGATAACCTCTTCAGTAATCAGTGAAGGCTGCCAGGTTCACGGACAGGTTGACCATTCGGTAGTATTTCCTGATGTACGTATCGGTGAAGGAACAATAATTACAGATTCCATTATTATGTCCCATGTGAAGATAGGAGCAAATGTTACGATTAAGAAAGCTATAATTGGTCGCAAATGCATCATCAAGGAAGGATGTATAATCGGTGACCAGGGGGACCGGAAGGATATTACCGTAATAGCAGATAGCATGCTTTTACCTCCCAATACCCAGGTTACCGCCAGTATGGCCAGTGATTTATAGGGTATTAGAAAAGAGGATTGATTACAGAATTATGGATGTGATGGGCGTTATTAATCTTAACGAAGCTGATGACTGTTTGCAGGAAATTACTCAGCATCGCCCACTTGCCGCCGTACCTTTTGGCGGCAGATACCGTTTAATTGATTTTGTATTATCTAACATGGTTAACTCTGGTATACATAATGTTGGTATCTTTGTCCAGCACAAGTACCGTTCATTAATGGACCATTTGCGTTCAGGCAAAGAATGGGATTTGGCCCGTAAGCGGGATGGCCTCATTGTATTGCCGCCTGCATATGTTAATAACCCTTTGAGAATACAACGGGGTGATGTGGAAAACTTTTATAGCAATTTGGATTATATCTACAAAAGCACTCAAAAATATGTTCTTGTTGCCGGCATCAATATGATTTGCAACTTGAATTATACCAGTGCGCTGGAGTTTCATCACCGCCGGCAGGCTGATATTACCGTATTGTATTCCGAGGAAGATTGTACCCGGACCGATTGCAGCAACGCCGTTATGCTTGAAATTGGTCCGGATGCCCGGGTTTGTGATATGCAAGTAAATCCTGAGCAGGTTAAAAATCAGAAAATATCCATGGAAATGTTTATTATGAAAAAAGATTTGTTCGTAAATTTGATTGATGGGTGCTATTCACGCGGTGATTATGATTTTGTGAAACACTGTCTCATTAAAAACTTGAACAAACTAAATGTATATGCCTACCCTCACAAAGGATATCTGGCTAGGGTAAATTCTCTGACCAGTTATTTTAAATGTAATATCGATTTACTAAAGCCCCAAATCTGGCAGGAGCTTTTTTCTCAGGCAGGGTTGATTTATACCAAAGTAAAAGACGAGCCTCCGGCCAGGTATACCAGTACCGCAAAAGTAACCAATTCATTGGTGGCAGGCGGGTGCTATATTGAAGGAACAGTGGAAAACAGCATCTTATTCAGGGGAGTAAGAGTACACAGAGACGTCCGCATAAATAATTGCATTATCATGCAAAAAAGTGAAATTGCCGGGAATACTATTTTGGATACTGTGATTTGTGATAAAGATGTGCATATTACCGAAAAACAACTAAAAGGCGAGGTGCTGTATCCAACAGTAATAAAAAAGGGAACTGTGCTATTATAGTAGGAGGTGCTGTCTTGTATACAACACGAGACAATTTAAGAAGATCGCTGGCAGCCCGGTTGCCCGTATATGATCGGGATATTCGGTCAAAGGCGGATAAGACTTATGAATATACGGATGAAGAAAGACATTATGACAAAGAGCAGTTTAAGGCGGCCTTTTTAGGGAAATTGCAAACAATGCATGGCAAAAGACTGGAGCAGGCCAGCGACATGGAAAGATACTCAGCTTTGGCCGGTCTAATCCGGGATTTTATAACAGAGAGCTGGATATATACAAAAGACCGCTACCGGCAAAATAATGTAAAGCAGGTATACTATTTTTCCATTGAGTTTTTGCTGGGAAGGCTGTTAGGATCGTATTTATTAAATATGGGGCTGCAGGATCTGTGTGATGAAGCGCTGGGAGAGCTGGGTATTGATCTTGCGGTGTTGCAGCATATGGAAGAAGACCCCGGTTTGGGTAATGGCGGTCTCGGAAGGCTGGCGGCATGTTATCTTGATTCTATGGCATCGGAAAATCTAGCGGGGCATGGTTGTGGCATACGATATAAATACGGTTTATTTGAACAAAGGGTTTTTAACGGCTATCAGAATGAGTATCCGGATAACTGGCTGAAAAACGGGTTTCCCTGGGAATTTCGCCGCCCGGATGAAGCGGTTCAGGTTAAATTCGGTGGTAACGTACGGCTTCAGCTAAATGGCAAAACACAGTACATTCATGAAAATTATGAGGCTGTATTAGCTGTTCCTTATGATGTTCCTATCGTTGGCTATGGCAATCACACTGTGAACAATCTCAGGCTGTGGAGTGCCGAGCTACAAACAGATAATGTTACCTGTTCCATTTATAACCGGAATGATTGTACCAGGGCTGTTGGCTATATTCATGAGGTGGAAGCCATTTCTGAGACGTTATATCCTGATGATTCGCGCTATGAAGGAAAGGTGTTAAGACTCAAGCAGCAGTATTTTATGGTTTCAGCCGGTTTGCAAAGCATCATGCGGGAGTATAAAAAAAATAACCAGCAGCTCAAGGATTTGCCTGACAAAGTTGCAGTTCATATAAATGACACCCATCCGGCACTGGCCGTTCCGGAATTGATGCGCATCTTGCTTGATGAAGAAGGTCTTGGTTGGGATGAGGCTTGGAATATTACAAATAAAACCATGTCCTATACCAACCATACCGTACTGCCGGAAGCTTTGGAGAAGTGGCCTGTTGAAATGTTCAGAACTTTACTCCCCCGTATTTTTATGATTGTAAATGAGATCAATGAGCAATTTTGTAAGGAACTTTGGGGCAAGTATCCGGGACAATGGGATAAAATCAGAAGTATGGCAATTGTTGCAGATGGCAATGTTCATATGGCGCATTTAGCCATAGTCGGAAGTCACAGCGTAAACGGAGTGGCTAAAATCCATACCCGAATTCTGAAAGAACAGGTTATGAAAAACTTCTACCAGCTTCAACCTGCTAAATTTAATAATAAGACCAATGGAGTAACTCATCGCAGATGGCTTCTACAGTCCAATCCTGCATTAGCCGGACTGATTACCGATACCATCGGTCCTGACTGGATTGATTATCCCTGTAATCTAATTAATTTACTCAAATATGACAAAGATGCAGCCTTTAAGCAAAACCTCTTGCAGGTAAAACTGCAAAACAAAGTAACGCTTGCCAGATTTATCAAGGATCGCTATGGACTGACCGTTGATGTTAACTCCATTTTTGATGCTCAAATAAAACGTATTCATGCTTACAAGCGGCAGACGTTAAATGTATTTAATATTATGCATCTGTATAACCGGCTCAGGGAAAATCCTGACCTGGATATTGTGCCACGTACCTTTATTTTCGCCGGCAAGGCTGCAGCCAGCTATTACAAAGCTAAAAAGACCATTAAACTTATTAACACGTTAGCCGATGTAGTAAATAATGATAAAACCATACAAGACAAAATAAAGGTAATTTTTTTGGAAAATTACAATGTGTCAATGGCAGAACTTATTATTCCAGCCACCGATGTCAGCGAGCAAATTCCCACTGCCAGCCGGGAGGCCTGCGGTACGGGGAATATGAAGTTTATGATGAATGGCGCGGTTACTATTGGCACGCTGGATGGTGCCAATATTGAAATTAGAAATGCCGTGGGGGATGAAAATATTATTACTTTTGGCCTGACGGCAGAGCAAGTGCTTGATTATTATCAGCATGGCGGATATAATCCATGGGATGTATATAGTAACGATCCGCGGATCAGAACTGTAATGGAGCAGTTGGTTAACGGCTTTTTCCCGGTAGGGCGGGAAGAATTCAGGGTCCATTATGATGCATTCTTGCACCGCGGCGACTATTTCTTCCATTTGAAAGATTTTGCTTCTTACGTAGAAGCACAAGAGAAAGTGAATGATCTATTTACAGATAAATCAACATGGTTAAAAATATGCACCCATAATATTGGGCACTCAGGTAAGTTTTCCGGTGACAGGACTTTTTCCGAGTATGCCATGGATATTTGGAATATCCAGCCCGATATGCCGGTCAGGTGTTATTGCCAGGCAGACGAGACTTTTGCTCATTCTCTTCAAGGCTGTGCCAGATCAACAAACATTGGGGGTACAATTCAATAAAGTAATAGAAATAGTATTGTTTAAACCAATGCCATGTTTACTGTTCGACGGTAAGCATGGCATTGTTAGTTTCTTGTAAAAATAAGAAAGCTTCAAAAAAAATGGCAGGGTTTTTTAAAAAAAGAAGCGAAATATTTTCAAATAAGCAGATTATATATAACATATAAGAAAAACGTTCCGTTTTCGAACAGTGAAGAATTAGGAAAAATTCTGATACAGTAAAAGAATCGTAATGTTACTATAAAATACTTTACAGGCTGATAAATTTCTTGTATTGCTTAGGAGGCGAAAAATGCTGAAAGATAATAATAAACTTAGACTTGAAAAAGAAAAATTTAAACAAGTTTTTATACATAAACTGCAGACTAAGTACTGCAAAGATATTGATGAAGCCAGCATGTATGATAAATATACGGCGCTAAGCAGTGTAGTTAAAGATTACATCAATCCCAAATGGATGCGGACAAATAAGGAATATCTGGAAAAAGGCAGTAAACAGGTTTATTACTTTTCTATAGAATTTTTATTGGGTAAGCTGCTGGAAATGAATTTGATTAATACGGGTCTGAGGGATATTTGTAAAGAAGCTTTAGCTGACTTAGGAATAAATTTACAGGAATTGGAAGATTATGAGCGTGATGCCGGGCTTGGCAACGGCGGCTTGGGACGATTGGCAGCCTGCTTTCTTGATTCTATGGCAGCTCTCCAACTGCCTGGGCACGGTTGTGGAATAAGATACAAATATGGCTTATTTGAACAACGTATTGTGAACAATCACCAAGTGGAATTACCTGATAATTGGCTGAAGGACGGTTATGCGTGGGAATTGAGAAGAGCTGACCGGGCAGTAGAAGTCAGGTTTGGTGGAAATGTCCATATGGATACGGTCAATGGCCGGATGGTTTTTATCCATGATAATTACGAGGCAATACGGGCAGTTCCCTATGATATTCCGGTGGTAGGTTATAAAAATAATACGGTAAACACTTTGCGGTTATGGAATGCAGAACCATTTGATGCTGAATTCGATCTGCCTACTTTTAACAGGGGCGACTATCTTAAAGCGGTGGAGTATAAGCATTCAGTGGAACGAATAACAAAAATACTCTACCCGGAAGACAATTATTATGAAGGGCGGCTGCTCCGCTTAAGGCAGCAATACTTTTTTGTATCGGCCAGCATTCAGAGCATATTGCGCAGCTTTAAGCGCAAACGGCGTTCGATAAGAGATTTGCCGGACAAAGTAGCATTTCATATCAATGATACCCATCCGGCAGTGGCTGTTCCTGAATTGATGCGTTTATTGATAGACAAAGAGGGTTTAGGCTGGGATGAGGCCTGGAAAATAACCACAAGTACCATTTCCTATACCAACCATACGATAATGCCGGAAGCATTGGAAAAATGGCCGATTGATATGTTTAAGCTGCTGCTGCCCCGGGTTTATATGATTATTGAGGAAATCAACGAACGGTTTTGCCGGGATTTATGGGAAAAATATCCCGGACAGTGGGACAGGATCAGCGAGATGGCTATTCTGGCTGATGGACAGGTGCATATGGCCCGCCTGGCTGTTGTCGGCAGTTACAGTGTTAATGGTGTTGCAGCAATTCATACCGACATACTAACCAAGCATGTAATGCGTAATTACCATGAGTATTCGCCGCAAAAGTTTAACAATAAGACAAATGGCATAGCCCATCGGCGCTGGCTGCTAAAAGCCAATCCCGGTTTAGCGGGTTTGATTACCGACATGATTGGCGGCGACTGGATTCGCCATCCTCATGATTTGATAAATTTGTTAAAATACGTTGATGACAGTGCGGCTCATGAGCGGTTGGCCCGGGTCAAGCTACAGAATAAAGCTGCCCTTGCTAAATTTATTAAAGACAAATACGATGTGCAGGTTGATACCGGATCGATTTTCGATGTGCATGTCAAGCGGATCCATGCTTACAAGCGGCAGATTTTGAATGTCTTACACATTATGGATTTATATAACCGTCTGAAAGCTGATCCTAATCTTGATATTACGCCACGTACCTTTATTTTTGCCGGCAAGGCGGCGCCGGGTTATTTTATTGCCAAACAGACTATTAAGCTGATTAATGTGCTGGCGTCGGTTATTAATAATGACAAAACCATCAAAGATAAACTGAAAGTGGTATTTTTAGAAAACTACAGCGTATCTTTGGGAGAAATGATTTTTCCGGCGTCTGAAGTAAGTGAACAAATTTCTACTGCCAGCAAAGAAGCCTCGGGGACCGGCAACATGAAATTTATGCTGAACGGCGCGGTTACGATCGGTACTCTGGATGGCGCCAATGTGGAAATTAAGAAAGCCGTAGGGGACGACAATATAATTATCTTCGGTTTAACAGCCGACCAAGTAATCTATTATCACCAGCACGGGGGGTATAAAGTGTGGGACGTTTATCACAACGACTGCAGGATACAAAATGTGTTGGACCAAATGATCAATGGCTTTCTGCCTGTTGATAAGGAAGAATTGCGACCATTGCATTGTAATTTGCTGTGGGAGAATGACGAATTTTTTGTGCTGAAGGATTTCGCCGCTTATGCAGAAGCCCAGGCACTTCTGGAAACCAAATACCGGGACAAAAGCACCTGGTCTAAAATGAGCATGAATAATATTGCCCATGCCGGAATTTTTTCAAGCGACCGTAGTATTTCTGAATATGCTATTGCCATTTGGAAGGCCTGTCCGGTAGAAGTTACACGCACATAATTAATTTTTAAGCGAGGGGGGATACTGCGTAAAATTACGAGGTATTCCCCTGGTTTTATAATTGTCGATAAATAAACAATTTTAGGAGACTGTTTAGAAATGTTCAGATACATAAACAGTCTCTAAAGGAAGGTTGGGTTGGATGGACATTTCTTCGCTTAGTGAACATGATTTATATTTGTTTCATGAAGGAAGCAATTTTCGCAGCTATCAAATGCTGGGTGCTCATATAACTGAAGAAGATGAAGTCAGGGGCGTGAAATTTGCCGTATGGGCTCCAAATGCCAAGGAAGTGATGGTGGTCGGAGATTTTAACGATTGGCAGGGTACTGGCCATGTTATGCGGCGGGTTGGCAAATCCGGTGTATGGGCGCTGTTTGTACCTGACTTGGCGCCAGGGACTATATATAAATACGAGATCCGGACCCACTGGGGCGACAGCTTTCTGAAAGCCGATCCTTATGCCTTTTACGCTGAAATTCGGCCTAACACTGCTTCAGTCGTATGTGAACTGAGCAATTATCCCTGGCAAGACGCTGATTGGCAGCGAGAGAGAAAGGCCAACCCTATCTATGAGCAGCCGGTATTGATTTACGAGGTACACCTGGGCTCATGGCGTTTTAATTCCCGGCGTGAGCCTCTTTCCTACCGGGAATGTGCCGATCAATTGGTGGATTATGTGGTGGAAATGGGCTATACCCATGTGGAATTGCTGCCGATCGTAGAGCATCCTTTCGACGGGTCCTGGGGTTACCAGGCGACAGGCTATTATGCGGTTACCAGCCGTTACGGTACACCGGATGATTTTATGTATTTTGTCAACCGTTGCCACCAAAAAGGGCTTGGGGTTATTTTAGACTGGGTACCAGGCCACTTTTGCAAAGACGATCACGGTTTAAGGATGTTTGATGGTACAGCAATATACGAATCCAATGATCCGCAAAAGGGGGAAAATCCGGAATGGGGTACAGCCAATTTTGATTTTGGCCGTCCGGAGGTTTTAAGTTTTTTGATATCCAATGCGTTGTTCTGGTTTGATGTTTATCACATCGACGGCCTCAGGGTGGATGCGGTAGCCAATATGCTGTACCTTGATTATTGCCGGCAGTCGGGGGAGTGGACACCGAACCGGTACGGCGGCAATGGCAATCTGGAAGCGATGGCGTTTTTGCGCAGGCTGAATGAAACGGTATTCAGGGAGTACCCTGAAGCGATGATGATTGCCGAAGAATCTACCTCCTGGCCGATGATATCCTGGCCTACCAATGTCGGCGGTATGGGTTTCAATTTTAAATGGAACATGGGCTGGATGAATGACATGCTGCGCTATATGTCCCTTGATCCGATTAATCGCAAATGGCATCATAATTTAGTCACATTTTCTTTCATGTACGCGTTCTCAGAAAACTTTATTTTGCCGCTGTCCCATGACGAGGTCGTGCACGGCAAATGCTCGCTGTTGAATAAAATGCCTGGAGATTACTGGCAGAAGTTTGCGAATTTACGAGCCTTCTATGGTTATTGGATGGCTCATCCAGGGAAAAAGCTGTTATTTATGGGCGGTGAATTCGGGCAGTTTATCGAATGGAAAGCCGATGACAGCCTGGACTGGCATTTATTAGAGTACGATATGCATAAAAAAATACATGGCTATGTGCGCGCGCTTAATTCCTATTACCGCCAGGAACCGGTTTTGTGGCAGATCGATTTTAACTGGCAGGGTTTTGAGTGGATCGACTGCCAGGACTATCAACACAGTATCATTTGTTTTGTGCGGAAAAGCGGGCAAGGTTTTATTATTGTGGTATGCAACTTTACCCCGGAGTTGAGAGAGGGGTACCGTATTGGCGTGCCGCAGGACGGAGTTTACCATGAGGTATTTAACAGCGACTTGGAGGTTTACGGTGGATCGGGGCAGGGAAATTCCCGGCCGCTGACTACTGAGCCTCTGCCCTGGCATAACCGTCAATATTCGTTGACTATGCGCATTCCGCCGCTGGCAACTATTTATTTAAAATTGGACCAACGAAAGTGAGGAGAAAATTATGCGCAAGAAGGAATGCTTGGCTATGCTGCTGGCGGGCGGGCAGGGGAGCAGGTTAGGGGTCCTGACCCAGGATATTGCTAAACCGGCAGTGCCTTTTGGCGGCAAGTACCGGATTATTGACTTTGCCCTGAGCAACTGCCGCAACTCCGGTCTCGACACGGTCGGAGTGCTGACGCAGTACAAGCCACTGGCCCTAAACAGCTATATCGGCATTGGCAGCGCCTGGGATTTGGACCGTAAAGACGGCGGGGTATTTGTATTGCCGCCCTATGCCAGGGAAAAAGAAGCTGAATGGTACCGGGGTACAGCTGACGCCATTTACCAGAACATCAATTTTGTTGATACATTTAATCCAGACTATATCTTAATATTGTCCGGCGACCATATTTATAAAATGAATTATGATAAGATGCTGCAATTTCACAAGGAAAAACAGGCTGTGGCGACTATTGCCGTTATTGAGGTGTCATGGGAAGAGGCAAGCCGCTTTGGCATTATGAATACGGCAGCAGATCATCGTATTGTCGATTTTGAGGAAAAACCTGACAATCCTAAAAGCAATTTGGCGTCCATGGGTGTTTATATTTTTAACTGGCGGGTGCTGAAACAATATTTATTGGAGGATGGACAGGATTGCAGTTCCAGCCATGATTTCGGCAAAGATATCATCCCTAAAATGCTTTCTGCCAACCAGAGTCTATATGCATATGGTTTTAATGGCTATTGGAAAGACGTTGGTACCGTGGAAAGCTTCTGGGCAGCTAACATGGATTTGTTAAAGGCCAAGCCGGAACTTGAGCTGCATGATTCAAGCTGGCGTATTTATTCGGTTAACCCGACACGTCCGCCTCACTATTTAGCCTATGGGTCCAAAGTGAAGCGTTCGATTGTCAGTGAAGGCTGTCTGATATATGGCGAGGTGGAACACTCGGTGTTGTTTCCGGGCGCTTACATTGGGCCGGGTGCTAAAGTAAAGGATTCCATTATTATGCCCCGGGCTCGGATTAAAGCCGGCGCAACGGTGGAAAAAGCTATTATATGTCATCAGGTTGTCTTACAGGAAGGGAGCCAGGTAGTTGGCGAACTTGTGAACGGTGAACGGCAAATTGTGGTGATTGCCAATAATGTTGTGGTGCCTGGTGATTTGCAAATTAACCGAAATGTGGAATCTGAGGCGCAGCTTTACGACGGTATTGCAGGAAAGGGGAACTAACGATGGATTTAATGGGCATTATTAACCTGAATGAGTCTGAAGAATACCTGCATGAACTTACTCAATACCGTCCTGCAGCTGCCATACCTTTTGGCGGCAGGTACCGGCTAATTGATTTTGTTTTGTCCAATATGGTCAACTCGGGGATTATTAATGTAGGCATATTAATGCAGCATAAATACCGCTCGCTGATGGATCATCTTCGTTCAGGCAAAGACTGGGATTTGGCCCGTAAAAGTGAAGGGCTGTTTCTATTGCCACCCAGTTATACCACCCATCCGGAACTGATACACCGCGGCGATGTCGTAAATTTTTATAATAATTTGGATTATATTACCCGTTGCCGGCAAAAATATGTACTGATTGCCGGAATTGGCATGATCTGCAATTTGGATTACCGCCAGGCGTTGCAGTATCATCTGCAAAAGGGAGCAGATATTACGGTTTTGTATACGGAAAGATGTTGTGATATTCAAGGGTGCATGAATGCCATTATGCTGGATGTGGCTGATGACGGACGGGTCAGCGATATCCAGGTCAAGCCTGGTGTTACTGACAAGCAGAAAATGTCCATGGAGATGTATATCATGGAAAAAGATTTACTAATAGATCTGGTGCAATGTGCCATTTCCCATGGTGATTATGATTTTGTCAAGCATTGCCTGATTAAAAATTTAGACAGGCTAAAAATATATGGTGACCATTATCCTGGTTATGTAGCGCGCATTCATTCCATGCAGAGCTATTTCAGTCATAGCATGGATTTATTAAAACCGGCAATCTGGCGTGAATTGTTTTTCCGGCGGGGCTATATATATACAAAGGTTAAAGATGAGCCACCATCCAAATACATGGAGGAGGCTCAGGTAGCCAACGCCTTGGTGGCTGGAGGTTGCTGCATTGCCGGAACAGTTGAGGACAGTATAATCTTTCGGAGTGTGCGGGTGCATGAAGGAGCATATATTAAGAATAGCATCATTATGCAAAGATGCGAAATTGAGGGTGGCACGGTATTGGAAAATGTCATTTGCGACAAGAATGTACTTATAAAACAAGGCAAGCAATTGAAAGGTGAAAACAATTATCCGTTTGTTGTCAAGAAAGGGATGGTGATTTAAAACAATGTTAAAAGTATTGTTTGTAGCGGCGGAAGCTGTGCCATTTGCTAAGACAGGCGGTCTGGGAGACGTAATTGGTACTTTGCCTAAGGAACTAAGAAAACAGGGTGTGGATGCCCGGGTCATGATTCCCAGATATGAAGGTATTGCCGGAAATTTTAAGGAACAGATGGAAGTAAAGGCCGAGTTTATTGTACCGGTGGGCTGGCGTCATCAATACTGCGGCGTACAGTATCTTGAGCATCAGAATGTACCTTTTTATTTTATTGATAATGAGGACTATTTTAAGCGTCCAGGATTTTACGGATATTACGATGACGGGGAACGGTTTACCTTCTTTTGCCGGGCTGTGCTGCAGGCTTTGCCGGAAATTGAATTTAAGCCTGATATTATCCATTGCCACGACTGGCATACAGGGATGGTCAGTGTATTTTTAAAGGCTCACTATTGGGCACAGGAATTTTATCAGGACATACATACATTATTTACAATTCACAATTTACGCTACCAAGGGATATTCCCCAAAGAAATAGTACCGGATTTGTTGGCTTTGGATTGGGAATACTTTAACAACGGCGGCATAGAGTTCTATGACAAGGTGAGCTTTATGAAAGGTGGCCTGGTGTTTTCAGATCTTATTTCCACCGTCAGCAAGACCTATGCCGAAGAGATTCAATATCCTTTCTATGGGGAGCAACTGGATGGACTTTTAAGGCACAGACAGGATGCTTTAGTCGGCATTGTTAACGGGATTGATTATGAGGAATATAATCCGGCAACCGACGAAAAAATTCCTGTCAAATATTCTGTCAACTCGCTGGAATTAAAGCGTGAGAATAAAGAAAAGCTGCAGGAACGTTTGGGGTTATCAGTCCGGGATGATGTGCCGTTGATTGGCATTGTTTCCCGGCTGGTCGGGCCTAAAGGGCTGGATTTGGTTGAGCGGGTTTTATATGAAATGCTGACATTTGACGATATGCAGTTTGTCGTGTTGGGTACCGGTGAGTGGAAGTATGAGCACCTGTTCCAGCACGCGGCCTGGCAATATCCTGACAGGGTATCTGCAAATATATATTTTGACGATGCTCTGGCGCGGCAGATTTATGCAGGCGCAGACATGTTTCTAATGCCGTCCCAGTATGAACCTTGTGGTATTGGACAGCTTATTGCCATGCGGTACGGCTCTGTTCCTATTGTCCGGGAAACAGGCGGTCTTAAGGATACAATAAAGTCTTATAATCAAATTACCGGCAATGGCAATGGCCTTTCTTTTGCAAATTACAACGCACATGATATGATGCACACCATCAGGTCGGCAATACAGTTGTTTAAGAACAAAACTGTTTGGCATAATATCATCAAGAACGCTATGCAAACGGATTTCAGCTGGCGGCGTTCAGCCAGACGTTATGTGGAGCTATACGAACGGGTAACAGGCGGCACACCGGACCGTTATGACGTGCAAGACAGGGATGCAGCATCGGATGATGATCACGCATTTCTGGAAGGGATTGAATTCGGTGTAAATGTTGATGATGTTCTTTAAGCCGGGTAATGTGACATATAGGATTAATCCGGCATAGTAATATACATACTGGCAGGTTTAGGCATCCTTGAAAGCGAGGAAAGAATGGTGAAACAGGACTGGATTTTTCATAATTCACAGTTGTTGGCATATCGCAACCCCTTCGGGGCTGTACCCTGTGGAAGGAATATCATATTGCGCCTGGAAGTGGGCGCATCGTTACAGCCTGATACTGTGTCAATCAGGTTGTGGCACAGTGTTATTGGTGAAAGTAAGGTTGCGATGACTTTACTGGATCAGGGAGATGCCGATAAAAAGCTATATCAGGCACAAATCACTGCGTCAGAAATACCAGGTGTGCTTTGGTATTATTTTATTATCGGCACAGATGGCAGGACTTGGTATTACGGCAATAATCCCGCCAATTTGGGCGGTGTGGGCGTAGTTTATAAACAGGTACCCCCTTCATTTCAGGTAACAGTATATAAACCGGATACGCATGTGCCTGACTGGTATAAGGAAGGGATAATGTATCAGATATTTATTGACCGGTTTTATAACGGCAATGAGGACGGACGGGTCTTGAGCCCCAAGCAAAACAGTGTATTGCATGCTTACTGGGATAACACACCATATTATATCCGCGATGTTGATACTAAAAGAATTATTTCTTATGACTTTTTTGGCGGCAACTTGCTTGGAGTAATTAAAAAACTGCCATATTTAAAAGAACTGGGGATAAGTGTGATTTATTTTAATCCTTTGTTTGAATCTCCCAGCAACCATCGCTACGATACCGCTGATTATAAGAAAATCGATCCAATGCTTGGCGATAATGAATTATTTGCCGAGTTGTGCGCCAAAGCCCGGGAAATGGGTATAACCGTAATTCTGGACGGCGTGTTTAGTCATACAGGCAGTGACAGTATTTATTTTAACAAAGATGGCAATTACCCAGGGTTGGGTGCGTTCCAGTCACAGGAATCGCCTTATTATAAATGGTACCGCTTCAGCGAATATCCTCACAAGTACGAATCCTGGTGGGGGATTGATACTTTGCCGAACGTTGAGGAGATGGAACCTTCTTATATAGATTATATTATCGAGGCTCCGGACAGTGTGGTAAAATACTGGCTTAATAAGGGGGCGAAGGGTTGGCGGCTGGATGTGGTCGATGAGCTGCCGGACGAGTTTGTAAAAAAACTGTATAAAGAGTTGAAGAATAATGATCCGGATAATATTCTTATAGGCGAGGTGTGGGAAGACGCTTCTCATAAAGAAAGCTACGGGATACTTCGCGAATATTTATGCGGTGAAGAACTGGATTCGGTGATGAATTATCCTTTCCGCAATATTCTACTGGAATTTTTTCTGGGAAGCAAAGATGCTTATGCCATTCACTGTGCGTTGATGAGTTTATATGAGAACTATCCCCGTGAACATTTTTACGCCATGATGAATTTGATTGGCAGTCATGATGTGCCACGGGCATTGACTCTGCTAGGCGAAGCGCCGCCGGACAACGAGCTTACGATTGCCGCTCAGGGAGTCTATAGACTTCCCCCCGACCAGCGCCGGCGGGGGATTGCCAGACTTAAAATGATATCCCTGTGGCAAATGACTTTTCCTGGTATACCTTGTGTCTATTATGGAGATGAGGTTGGTCTGGAGGGCTATAAGGACCCGTTCAACCGCGGCACTTACCCCTGGGGTAAGGAAGATGCCGAATTATTGGCCTGGTATAAAAAAATTATTGCTATTCGTAATCAATACGATGTTTTCAAAACAGGTGAATGGTTGCCCTTTTACCATGACAATGACGTATATGGTTATATCCGGAAAATCCAAAACGGTCATGACGTTTTTGACAAACCGCGGCAAGATAATACCGCGGTGGTGCTGTTCAATAGAAACGCTGATCAACCTGCAGGCCTTACACTGGACGTTCGGCAGTGGTGTTACGGCATACTGATAGATTTGCTTAATGAGGGGCAAGAATACAAAGTACAAGGCGGTAAACTTAATATCACTTTGCAGCCGCTGGAAGGAAAGCTGCTGCTGCAAGAAGAGAAGGAGGCTTTTAGGCGGGAATGCGGCGTGCTGCTTCATCCAACCTCCCTGCCGTCCAAATACGGAATCGGGGATTTAGGTAAGGAAGCCTATGAGTTTATCAACTTTCTGCGCTATAGCAATCAAAAACTATGGCAGATTCTCCCACTTAATCCGGTGGGGTTCGGTGAATCGCCATACCAATGTCTCTCGGCCTTCGCCGGCAACCACCTGTTGATTTCCCTGGGAAAGCTGGTGCAGGACGGGTTGCTGGCCCCCCAGGATGTAAGGGGGCATCAGGTGTTTGACCAGGAAAAGGTGGAATTCGACGAAGTAAAAGCTTTTAAAGAAAAGGTACTCAGAAAAGCCTTCGCAACATTTGCTGTTAAGGAAAAACCACCCGAATATGAAAAGTTTGTTGCCGAGAATGCTATTTGGCTGGAAAACTATGCGTTATTTATGGCGGTTAAACATCATTTCGCCGGCAAGGCCTGGAATGAATGGCCCCAAGATATCGCCTTCCGCCAGCAAGCGGCCTTGGCTTATTATCAGGATTTGCTGGCCGGTGAGATTGCTTTTCATAAATTTTTGCAGTTCATTTTTTTCAAACAATGGCTGGCGTTAAAACGTTATGCCAGAAGCATGGGTATAAAAATTATCGGTGATTTACCCATCTTTGTCGCCTATGACAGTAGTGACGTGTGGGCTAATCCCCATTTATTCGAGCTTGATGAAACCGGTTGTCCAACTAAAGTAGCGGGTGTGCCGCCCGACTATTTTAGCGAAAAAGGCCAGTTATGGGGTAACCCGCATTATAAGTGGGATGAGATGGCAAAAGATGATTATCAATGGTGGCGTGAACGAATTAAATGCTTATTGCGAATCGTAGATATTGTCCGCATAGATCACTTCCTGGGGTTTGAAAATTACTGGGAAATTCCATCAGGGGAAGAAACGGCCGAAAACGGTTGCTGGGTTAAAGGACCAGGCGCCAGGTTTTTTGTCACACTAGAAAAATATTTGGGACGGTTGCCGATTATTGCGGAAAATCTGGGTGTAATTACTCAGGAGGTTGAGGATTTGCGGCACCAGTTCTACTTTCCCGGCATGAGAATATTGCACTTTTCCTTCTATCGGGATGAGACAGGGGAGTGTCGCCTGCCACCAGTCGAAAAAAATGTGGTACTTTATACCGGTACTCATGACAATGATACTACCTGCAGCTGGTACAAAAACCTGCTGGCAGACGCTGCGGCTATGGCCGGCTGTATCAGCCGTTACCTCGGTGTTTCCCAGGACGAACGGCAGGTTTGCTGGCAATTGATTGAGTCAGCCTACCGAAGCAACGCTAATACCGTCATTATTCCATTGCAAGACATACTTTGTCTGGGCAATGAGGCCAGAATGAATCTT
Organism: Bacillota bacterium; assembly: GCA_023434855.1. Next base: position 22,943 of record JAEYSJ010000320.1, read on the forward strand.
CCCGGCACTGTGGGCGGCAACTGGCAATGGCGAGTTCTGAAAACTGCCTTTACGACGGAACTGGCGAGTAAATTGGCCAATTTGGCGCGCAAATATAATAGGTAAGGAACGATATTTTTTGAACCGCAGAGGGCACAGAGGACACAGAGGGGAACGGTGCGATATTTATCGCGCAGGGGAATGTTAGTTTAATTAAATCCCTCCGTGTCCTCTGTGTCCTCTGTGGTTAGCCGTACTTCCATGCTTTTTAATTGGGAGGTAATTATTTTCAAGATAAATTTATAGTGACATATGCTAGAGGAGGGATAATTATGTCTAAAGGAATTGGCAGGGAGTTTATGGAATTAACACAATATCGCTATTTGGAGCCATCGGATCAGGTGTTGAAAAAACCTCAGCCGCCGTTGGAAATAGAGTGGGACAGATCGCTGCCGCTTATTGAATTACCATTGCCGCAAAACATAACGGCCGGGGATGTTAATGTGGAACTATGGCTGCAGCAGGCGATTGAAAGGCGTCAAAGTGTGCGTGACTATGGTCCGGAAGGGATTAGTCTGGCCCAGTTGTCTTACTTATTGTGGTCTACCCAAGGGGTAAAAAAAATAATCGGCAATGTCGCCGCGATGCGTACAGTGCCTTCCGCCGGGGCGCGTCATGCTTTGGAAACCTATCTGTTGGTAAACAACGTGGCAGATTTAGCGCCAGGTTTATATCGTTTTTTGGCTATTGAGCACAAGCTTGGAGCTGTCAGTTTGGCGGAGAACATTGCGGAACTTGTTACCGCTGCTTGTTTACAGCAAAAATTTGTAAAAGAATGTGTCGCAACTTTTGTTTGGGTAGCTGTGCCATATCGTATGACCTGGCGTTATGGCGAACGCGGCTATCGTTACCTTCATCTGGATGCCGGCCATGTTTGTCAGAATCTTTATTTGGCCGCAGAAGCTATCGGTTGTGGTGTATGTGCCATCGGTGCTTTCCGGGACGAGGATCTTAACGCCGTACTTGGACTGGACGGAGAGAAGCAGTTTGCCATCTATGCCGCCACCGTCGGAAAGCTGCCGCATAAATAGTTTGTGTTTGCTTTTTTTGAACCACAGAGGACACACGGACACAGAGGACACAGAGTGGAACGGCTCGATTCCATTCGTACAATTAAATCGGAATACTGAATGGTATTTAACTATGACGAAGGGTAGTACGTTGAGTTCAGGACGTCGCAAGAATAAAGGGTAAGAAATAGTACTGACTGTGATGAAAAATATTGTAATGATTCAGAGTACATCGCCGTGTATAAGTATTAATAAAATCCCTCTGCGCCCTCTGTGTCCTCTGTGGTTATTTGTTTTTAATTCTTTTATAAAGTTTGTTTTAGTAATGGGGGAGGTGTTTGGATGCTGGAAAAAGTGGATTTGTCCAAGAAACTCAGTAAAGACGAATATAAGGAAATGATTGATCCTTTACGGGAAAAGCTGGGGAAATTGCAGCGGCAGGCGCGGGATTTAAAGATACCGGTAGTAATTGTTTTTGAAGGCTGGGATGCTGCCGGTAAGGGTACGTTTATCAATGAACTTATATTGGCGCTTGATCCACGGGGGTTTAATGTTTTTTCAACCCGTGAGGAGCCTAATGAAGAAGAAAAGCTGCGGCCCTATTTCTGGCGGTTTTGGACGAAGATACCCCAGCAGGGACGGATTGTTATATTTGACCGCAGCTGGTATACCAGGGTATTGACAGACAGAGTGAACAAAGTCATTAGTACGGAAGAGTTGCACGAAATTTTTCACGATATTCCGTCTTTCGAAAGACAATTGTCTGACGACGGCACGCTTATTATTAAGTATTTTCTACATATCAGTAAAAAAGAACAAAAAGAGCGCCTGGAAAATTTGCAGAATGATCCGGTAACCGCCTGGCGGGTAACAGATGATGACTGGAAACATCATAAACAGTATGATCACTACTTACAGGCTGTGGAGGAGATGACGCAAAAAACCGATACTGGCTATGCACCATGGACGATTGTGGAATCTCACGACAGGCGGTTTGCAGTAACAAAAATTATTACCGATGTTATTCAGGCTCTGGAAAAGAGGATTGCGGCGGTAGTGGCTGACCGGGCGGTGCAAGGAGAATGTTCAATACGTAATCAGCCGGTGGAAGAC
>JAEYSJ010000333.1 GCA_023434855.1 Bacillota bacterium
CGATAGATGTGTGCGATCGCATTCCGGCACTCATCCTGGAGAAATATGCCAAGATCATGGGTCGGCTGAAATACTTTGTCAGTAAACTGATTAGGCGAAAAGTACTGAAGATTAGCGTTTATCCATACCGACGGATTATATTTTCGCCCATTAATCGGTAGGTCTATAATTTTAAATAGACAAAAAAACCGATAAAATATATCATTGCTGTAATTGGCGTCATTATAAAGTGACATAGCTTTCATAAAGGCTTCCGAGCATTTAGGATCTGCCATCAAGATCATCTGAACTCGGCTATTCCAAAAACCACGCGGGCATCGATAAACTGGACCCGTCCGCTGCAGCATTAATTTACGGTTCGCATTACCCAAGCCGCATCCACCAACAAAATGAAACGCGCATTGGTTAGCCCAACCAAATAAATAAAGAAACTCGTGTATCAATTCAAACGCTTTATCTGCATCTTCATCATTTAAAACTAGGGTGTCAAATGAATCGCATTCTCGCATGTTACCTGGATACAGCAAGAACTCGCGGCCTTTGTATTCAAATAAACATCGCTTAAAGTCAAAATAACAGTTGTTACTATCAAAACCATAGGACATGAGCATCATAATCTTCTCTTAGCCCTCCTCGCCTAATCACATCACTGCAGCACCGCCTTTAAGCATGCTCCATTTTAGGTAGCCTTAATTTGCTGCTCAGTCGCACTGAAATTATCGAATAAATTAGGATTATACTGTTGGTCATACATCACTTCTATGATAGTTAGCACATCAATTAAAGGCGGCCATTTTACTATAATCTTCCATATTCTTTTTAAAACACCTCTTTTATTTCGTGCATTTAATAATCTGTGTAAAAGTACCGACCCTTCTAATAAAAAATATCGCCTAAACAATGTCTAGGCGAGCATAAACACAAATATATAAATATAAAATTATACCTGCCGCATCATGGGTATTCCATACAATATTGTTGATATAATCCCGAAAATTACCATTTTCTTTCAAGCATTTTTGCAGTTAGCTCCTCCGCAATTTTTGGTGAAAGCTCAAATCCATCAAAAATCTGAAATAGTGGTTTTGTAGCGATATCTGCATACTGATATAACGCCATCATCGGAGTTGATAAGGGAACGTTGACGGTAGAAACAACGGAATCTTGTACGGCTTTTCTCTCATGTATAAATCTTGTGTGATCTGCCCACGAAGATAAAGTTCTGTTACGTAACCGTGTCCAGCGGAAACTGAAAGTTATCTCAGTGGCTTCTACATCGTAGTCCATCGCTTTTGCAAAAGCTATTCCCACAGCCATCGATTCTCCGACCCTCCAAATAGGCAACCCAAAGTCAAGTAATTGTAAAGGCTTAATTGACGTTTGCATGTCATCTTCAAGAGCACGGTACAGGTAAAATCGTCCTTTAGGATCTATTCGCCAAAAGTCTATATGATTGAACCACTCATTATTAAGAGATACAATACAAGCTTCCCATGCGTTTTCAAAGATATACGGATGTGATGCCTGATTAGAAAACGATCTACTATCTACCCAAATAGGCCATCCCGTATAGGTAGGGTTGCTCGATGATAACAAATTAAGAAATGTTTGGTTCGCGAAATACTTATTATCATCTGTATTAATAACACATGCGACTTCCCATGAACCATGTTGAGGCAACTGATCAAGATACCTCTCATTTACTATAGATTCAAATCTAGCCTTACCATTATCCAATAGGTCAATAGCTAATTCCTCAAAACTCTTGGAATGAACCTTCGATATTTCGCCCAAGGTGCTAAGAAGTGGCTGCAATACCGATATATCCAGATTTGACAGATGCCGCCGAACAAACCGTCCGATGTCTGCCTCACGGTTATCAAAACATGTGGCAGTCAATCTTTCCCAATCCTGATATGTTGCTTCAGAAGTACTTGGTGTACCATTCGATTTCAATGTTCTAACGTAAACAGTATTTTGCTTAATCAATAACTTATTGTTATCTTTCAGATCTCTTAACTCAGACTTCGTCGCAACTGGTGTTTTTATTCCGTCCGCAATGCAAATTGCAGGGTATTCTTGTCCGTTCTTTTCGATAAAACGAATATCTATTTCAAACTGTGGATACGCATATCTTGAAATAATAGATTGAATATCGTCAGGATTATAAAGCTGCTTTATATCTTTAGTAGGAGCATTATCCAAATCAGGTTGTTTAGATTCTTCGTTAAAACCAATAAATAAAAAACCACCATTATTATTTTTCATTGCAATGCAAGCTTTAACAATCTTCGAAATTCCTTCTCCGGATGTCGGATCAATCCATCTTTTGAACTCTATATTTAGGCTTTCTACTTGCCTGTCAATTATTTCTTTCAGATAAGTATCATCTATTTTCATACTGCACTTCCTTTTTAGTCACTTTTGTAGAAACACTTTTTTTCGTTGGTAATTTCCTCAACACAAATTTTAGGCGGGGTGTTTTTACTAATTTTCTATACCTTTTCGCAAAATACCTCTTCATTTCGTGTAAAGGTATAATTTCGTGTAAAAGTACCGACCCCCCCTAAATAAAATTCCGCCTAAACCACGTCTAGGCGAACATATTTTTACGTATTAAATTTACCACCAAACCCGCAAACCCTTATAAATCAAGCTATTTCCGCTCTATCACCGCAACTGACTCAACATGCATTGAGGGGAGTTAAAGGGTGAAAAGAAAACACCGGCTAAAACTACACTTTTGGATTAACTAATACATGGGGTTTGCGCCAATTAATAGAGGGACGGTGTAATTTTACTCCGTCCCTCACTATCGCCCACTTACTTAATTATCTAAAATTAAGACGATGAAAGAACCTTGCCTTTGCTAATCAAAAAACGTTGAGGACCTGATAAAACACTGTTATGAAGTAGCTCTAAGTTTTCCTGATAGTATTTTCCCGACTCTTTTTTGATATCACTATCTACATTCTCACATACTTTAAAATCAATAAATCTCTTTCCATCAAAAATTCCTTCAATAAACCTATTTGTAGAGTTACCATTGGACAATAGCAAGTCAAATAAAACCTTGATTCGCAGAGAATCTTCAAGGTTCTTTTCAATTTCTGAAAGATTTTCGATTGGATTTACATAACTTGTAGACAAAACTAAGTATGAATAATCTGTACCATTGAGCTTACGAATCTCGAACGTTTTCATCACAACCCCCTTCTCACTTACATATTCATGGGGTATTTATTTTTACATGGCTGCTCTCAATCAAATTTATGGTATCCCATATTATTTTATGCGCATCTTTTTTATTGGAGATAATGCGCGTTGCAGAAACGACTGCCGCCGTATGAAACAAGCCGTGCCGGTTCTTATTGAGATAATTATATATCTCTTCCATGGCTTGTCCCGTTTTCGGACACCCTACAGCAGTAGCAATGCTAGGCCTTAAGTAATAAATGCCCGTGGTTTTATCCTCTTTGAATTCTTTGAAATGCTTATTTACTGTAATCCCTTTTGTCACAAATAAGTATTTTAGGTAACCTTCGAGAGTCCTCAACGCAGAAAAAGTAAAGCTAGAATAGTCGGGAAATTTGATATCTATTTTGGTAAACGCTACGGACGCTATTAGTATGTTAATTAGCATTGGGTCTAATACTTTGTGTGCTGTCGGTAGTAGACTTTCAATTTCTCTCCTAACCTCTGCAGGTTCTAATGGCACACTATACGACTCTGCCTGGTTCTTAACCACTTCGTCGAATGGGAAAAATTCAGCTAGAAGGCATACAACCTCTTGGTATAAGTACATTGGCTTACCTTGGATCTGGAGAGTTTTGTTAGTAAAATATTTTATGGTAAGCCGATCACCAATTTTACTTTGATATTGATACAACATATACCCATTCTGGCCTGTGGTATCTTTATATGTTTGACTTACACCATCAAGATCATCAAGATACTCAAGAACAAATTGAATAATTTCATCGGTTGCCTTTACCGAATAAGAAGAATTTTTAACATCACGATAGGGTACTTTAGACAGAATATGCGTAGCTAACTCAATGGACAACTCCTGGTGCCCTCCTACTTTAGGCTGAATAGTAGTAGTGCCATCATCTCTAAAATAGAAGTCAATTAATACTTCTTTATTATCTCCAACTATTTTACATCTATACTGATTATTTCCTTTATTCACCGGTCCCAACTCAGATACAGTGGCACCCGAAGAAAATTTACCAGAACAAAACTCTTGTATGTCCGGAATAAGTTGATCCCTATCGAGATTCAAGCAAGTAAATATGCTCCCCTTGGCCATTTAAATACCCCTTTATTTGGTATTTTAATTACGGATATCAAAAATTTACCATATATACTTGTTATGTGTCAATAGCCAAGCTTTCCGAACCTTCTTTTGTACCATTTGTTGTAAGGGCTTGCCACTTGTACTCATTATTATTAGTATCGATAAATATATCCAATTTCTTAATCTCGTTAAGTTTTCTGCCACTTTTCTTCCACATAGTTTTAAAATCTTGCAGTATCTGCTTATCACTAATTGTTCCTTTGGGATGTTGGATATAAATAGTTGCTGCTTCAAACTTTACTATCGAAGATTTCTGATGTTTACTACTTACTACAATATCAGTGTCTAGAGATACCATCTGAAGTGCCTCACGGGCAAGTTTATCTGCCTCTTCGTTATATGACACTCCGGAATGAGCCTTTACTTTGACAAAGCGTATGGTTACTGCTTTTGATATGTCATCATAAAAATTTTTATAGCTTTTTGTTCCTTCCATTTTTGTTTGCCATTCGCCAGTGCACCACTTCTCAATTCCGGCATAGTCATAATATATCGCCAAGTTTTCCACGTTGTTTTCTAACGCATAATTCATAGCCGCCTTAGCCCCCATTATTTCTCCTGCCACGTTTCGCATTTTTGATAATAAAGGGTCATTGTCTTTTATACTAAAAGTCTTTTTATTTGATTGGTAGAGTAAAACTACCCCAGCGGAATACTCTCCCGTATCGCCATTATAACTACCATCAACATACGCTATCATCTCATCCCTAGGAAGTTCGGTATCTTTGAAACTTGAAGCCACTTGCTCAAGATATTGGTTTGCCTCGTTCGGATCTGTAAAGCTTTTATATTGGGCACCTGAATACCCTTTTATTTGCTGCTCGCACTCCGCCCAACTATAGAAAAGTCCGACTTTCCTACCTTGCCGGACAGCATATATCTTCTTTGTTTTTTCCATCTTTCCCCTCCTAAACCTCCAAGGAATTGAACAAGTATCAAGGCTTCTCCATATCTATCCCTTCCAAACTTTTATTGCTTTCCAGCCGTCCTGCTTCTTTTTGGAATCGAAGGCGGAGATAATTTCCGCTTTAACTAAATCGCCTTCTTTTAATCCCGGCGGCAGCTTACTTTTAGGGCAAAAGCAATTCCTTTCTCCCGCTATTATAAAGCAATATAGCCGGTTTTCTGGCCCTAAAATAACCTTACCGGTCACCTTGATTGAATCAAGCAGAACTTTCTGATGCGTCATAGCATTACTCCATATTTTTCGACATTCATTAAGGAGTTCGCATTTTGTTTTCGATAAATAGTTATTGCCAAATTTCAAAGAAAATCTTTGAATATCTTCAGATACTTGCAATGATATTGGCCACCCGTTATCTTCTCGGATCAATTTTAGTAGTAGAAGATGAGGCAGAGAGGCTTCCTCCCGCTTCAATTCCGTGCTAATATTTGCTATGTCCCAAAGTATCTTTAACATGGCTTCCAATTTATTAGATCTAGCAACATCATCCGCTGCTCGGCACATTAATTCTAAAGCTTGCTCTTTCATAGAGACATTATCATCTTTTTGGGCCATTTCACGAATTACGTTAGCATATTCGTGTAAAAACCACCAGTCAGGTTTAGGAACGGCGCAGAGTCTCTTATAAACGTCCATGGCATCTTGCAAAAGCCCCAACCTGAAAGCGGCTAATCCTTTTAGCCTCAAAAAGTGTTTTAGTTCCCGAGGAAATCTATCTTCAATCGTTTTTACTAACTCCAAGGCTTTGTCATTATATCCCAGTTCTATATAACTTCGGATACGATAGTTATACCATGAACTCTGATCACTCCACCCTGGTCGATTTTTAGTCATAATAGGGTCACTACTGAGAGAATTTGGGTCAACTTTACTCGCCCATTCATCGATAATATCCCATCTATTATGTTGTTTCGCAGCTTTTAAAACTATGAAAACAGCAGTCTTTACAGCTATAGGATCAGGATTTAACTCCAATACCTTGTTGGCCGTTTCAATAACTTGGGACACAGTGATGTCATTTGTATATTTTAATAAGCGTCCTTCTATATACGTCCATGCCAGTTCATTTTTCAGCCAATCCATTTTATATGGTCCAGCATTAATATGCTCAGTGAAAGAAAAAGCCTTATCATACTCTTTTTCTTTTCTTAGGCAATACAGAACTCCAGCTGCATCAACTTCGGCTTTTGTTTCTTCCCATAGTTCTTGATATAAAGGCAAGGAACCTTTATAATTGGCTGCCAATCGAAGTTCTTTTGCCTGGGATCGTAACTCAGACCGGTTAACCATGCTCTTAACCTACCATATCATTTTTCTAAAGTCTTTTATCAGAACTCTTATATCCAAATTATTCAACAAAAATGTGTAAAACTCCTTCATCGAACAACGTATATGACAAGATACTGTCATCGGTTGGCAATTGAGAATATACCAAGTTATGCAGATAGGTAAAAATATGAAAAGAGCCAATTTATTTATTAAGTGATATAATTATAGATAATATGGTATATAGTTACAGGAGATTATAATTATGGAAAAATTATTCGACAAAATATTAGACACTGGGTATCTAAGTGCGCCCCGATACGAGTTTTACCGACCAATTATGCACTTTCTCTATGAGCAGTCAATAGAGCGGGTAGGTGATTTTGTATCACAACGGGAAGTAGTCGAATATGTCAGAGAAAACTGTTTCAGTGAATATACAATAAAAAGCAACCACGATGACCTACTGACATTGAAAGCCTTGAATGTTATTAATATCATTCAAGATAATTCCAGGCCTGAATCGATGGCGGTATATAAAGACGCATATTGGCTCTGTCAGATCACCCCTGCGGGAATGCTGGTTGAAGAGTATGTTGCAAAAAGAGATGAAATTGCAAACGCACCGGGTGGCTCACTTGAAGGAACGGCATTTTCAAACCTGGCGTACATGGTCCGACGCATGGACGAAGCTATCAGAAAGGATGACTGGGAAGAAGCGACAACACAATTCACGAACGCCTATCAACTGTTTGAAAACATCTTGACAGAGGCTAGTAAGTTCTTCCAGGTGGTCAACGAGCATGCGCAAAAGACCATCAGTGACAAAGAGCAGTTAATCGTATTCAGGCGCACGATTGTCTCGTATCTCGAAAATTTTCTTGAGAAGTTTGGATACTCAAGGAATAACATTCAGCGTATGCTGATTGCAACAGCAAAACATATGCCTTTAGAACAGATTGCTGTAAAAATTGTTTCTTATCGAATCAACGTCAGAGGCGAGCAAGTTGAAAACCAAGAAGCCCTAACCATCTCAACCTTGAGTAAACTGGAAAGAATTCATTCCTGGTTCGGTGCAGGAGCCTTTGGGAAAAGCGGGACCAACGTCAACTTCTTATACCGGCGCATCGAAGAAGCCATAGGTGTCCTTTTGAAGGGTATTGCTGCACTAACTGACCACACTCGCTACTACGCAAAAAGAGTGGATGACTACCGTAGGGCCGCGGAGTGGTTTGCTGGCTTAAACGATGTTAACGACAGCCACAAACTATCGGCCTATATCTTCGGTCCCGTAGAAACAAGGTACATGATGTCAGAAGGACGTCCGGACAATCTGGCGGAACAACCTCTATGGAAAATGGGAGGGATGCCCGTAGAAAAGATCGCTGTCCATGACATGAAACCTCGTGGACTTAAGCAAATGCCGTTAATTAAGGATAAATCCGAAGAGGAAGAAGCCCAGGCTGCGGTTATGCTTGAAGAGCATCTTCGGAGACAAGCCTTGCTAGAAAACCTGTTTGCTGATAGCGTCTTAGATCTTAGAACTATTTACGCCTGTACTCTTGAAGAGCTACACCTCATTATCGAAATTATTCGTGATGCACTCGGACATCAAAGCGCTTTTGATGAGTCTGGGCTTTTAACCCAGCACGCAATAACTCATCTGTCGACGGGAAAAACAGTTGTTGTTGAAATATTATCAGACAACCCGGTTGCAATAGGTACAGAGTGTGGGACATACTCATTCTGCGATTTTCGCATTCGGGAGGTACGCAAAGTTGGTTAGATTGCCAGACGAAGCAAAAGAAGTGGCTCGCTATCTCCTAAGCCACTACTGGATTCACAAGTATGCTAATAAGGACCTCTACGCAATTGCGAAGAAACATTACGAAGTACTGCATCACTTTTTTACATCAATTGAATTAAATCTGGTTCGCCCATTAAACCCGGAGGGAATAATCAAAATAGACAAAATGCCGGTTATTCCCCAAGCTAGCCATGGAATTAGTAGTTTTATTCGGCCGCTAGACTATGTAATATTTTGCGCGTTCTTGGCCTTTATGGAAGACGTTAATGTGTCCTTTTTCGTCTTCCCGAAGATTGTAGATGATATTGCGCGTTATATGCCTAAAGATGGCGCAGCCATGCCAAATGGCTTCGACACTTCGCAACACGATACAAGGTTATCCGTGGTCAGAGTATTTAAGTATTTATTAAAGCAAGGCATCATCATGCGTAAAGATGCTGACGATATTGAGCAGTACGCAGATAATGCACAATACGAGGGTCTCTACTGGACTCAAGTCGGTCATCAGCACGTATTGAGGAACTTCCTGACGGGAACACTAATCCGTTTCGCGTCTAAAGAAGAATTCATTCGTGCCGAAGTGGATGATATGGCTAATATCAATGACCGGGATTTCCCTGATCACGCCCGAGCCGTGCGCCACCTTTTGACATTGCCCTATGTCCGTGAGGACGACCTTGACAATTCTACCTGGAACCTTTTGGACGACTTGAATAATGATGCCTCGTCAAAACTGCAGGAAGCCATCGCCTCAATAGAAGAGAACTTGGGGCTTGAATTCGAACGCTACCATAAGGGAGCTGCTTTTGTCGCAAGCGAATACGTCAGAAACTTAAGTTTATTCTTTGATAGCCAGCGCGATACCATGGCTGAGCTAACCCTGTTGTTTGCGACATTAGTAAAAGAAAAGGTAATACGCCACAAGCTAAATCCGAACCGCGCCGGGCTAATTGAAACGCCAATAGGAGATTTCGCCAGCCTCTTGAACGAACTGTACGACAAGCACCACCTCAAATGGGCATCAGCCATTAGAGATAACTGGCACAAAAAACTGGATCGCTTGACGAGTACCAGCCGCCAATTAGTCGAATTCCTCATAGAATGGCGGATGGTTGAAATTGTACAGCGCGATGATAAGGATTGGGCAATACTACACCCATTCTTGGTAAGAAACACAGGTGAATACAATTTGAGGGAGGGAACATCAGATGAATAGTTCGGACAGATGGCTTAAGCATAGAGCAGGTTTATTTAGCTACTGGAATTATGGTTTTAAAGAGTTTGTCTTTCGAGACGGCAATCTCCTCTTATTTGGCGCCAATGGAACAGGAAAATCGCTCACTATGCAAGCATTATTTCCGCCCCTCCTCGACGCAGACTTCAGATCTGAGCGCCTAGATGCGAACCGTAAAAAAGGCAAGCAGATCGGAGACTACGTTCTAGGCTTAGGATCTAACAGGAAAGATAACAATATCGCTTATGTGTTTACTGAATTTCACAAGCCGACCGAACCCGGTAAGTATATTACTATTTGCTATGGCCTTGACATGTCAATACACCGCAAAGGACGAAAGTTCATCGGATTCGTAGCTGCAGGGCCTGTGCGTATCTTTAGTGAAGAACATGCGCCGTCTGGTTCAATACGGTTATTTCGCCGCGACGAAGCCGGAACAAGGGCCATGAAAGCCGTAGGCTTTGCGGATCTAGAAAGACGGATCAAGGAAATCCGGTCTGACTCTCATGGCCGAATAGATATTCGATATACGGAACGTGAATCGGAATACGCGAAAATCATCAATGATATGTTGTTCGCCTACGACTCAATGAGCGAGTACGACAATTTAATCAATGTTCTCTTAAGCATTCGCTCCCCGCGTGCAGGTGATTCCGAAGTCCAAAGCGACAAGGGCAAAGAAAAGCAAATTGACTTGGTTAATAATACTCTTAGCGACTCGCTTTCCCCACTGCCGGATAGTCACTTTGAAGAATTGGCAAACCTTATGTCCGGAATTGATGAGCGCCGAGAAGAATTGAAACAGTTACAAGAGCAACACGCTAAAATAGCCGAGATAAAAACAGTCTATGACAAATATGCTGCCAGTGTAACGCTTCATTCGTTAGAAAAATTGAAAGAGTTTCAATCGGAGGCTGACAAGCATAACAAATCGCTATCCAAATCCAAATCAAACCTTGATCTTAAGCGTAACGAGCATGAAAGAGAATCCGATAACATGAATCAAGCCCAAAGAGATCTTGCCAATCTCCTCGGGCAAATGGATGCTTTGAAAAAGAGCGACGATGAAGGATGCTTGGATAACCTAAAGGAAACACAAAAAGCCCTAGAAGAGGCACGGGAAGACACTACAAAAAATCAAGTGAGGGTCGACAAAACAGCAGGCGAAGTCAAAGGATACCAGGAGGATATTGAGGAAGCAGAGGAACGGATTCAGGAGCATTCCGACTGGGCTGAACTCGCAATTAAGGATGCTCAGTTCAATGCCCTAAGCCAGAGCTTATGGTACATTACTCCTCCGGAAATTGAGACAACGCTTTCAAATATTGTAAGCCACATCCGCCATGTTGATGCAACTGCTTTGGACATCAATAAAATGGGCATACAGGCGGGTGATATCCGTACCTTAGAAGATGCAAGAGCAAAAACCAACAGCGAGTTAGATGTGGAAAGGGAGCAGTCTCGTCAATTGTCCAGTCGTATCCGACAAACTGAGCAAATACTTGAAGACAAAAGAAATTTATGGTTTGATGCGTATGCCCCGTGGAGAGATCAGGCTATAGAAGCGATCGGGCTTACGGCCGAAGATTCGATGGCGATCGGATCGGCTATAAACATCTTATATCATGCAAACCATCGGACTGAGATAGCCAACTTGACAGATGAGCCTTACCGGAAGGCCCAAGCAGTCGTAAATAGCCGAAAATTAACCTTCTTACTGGACAACAACACCAAGGAAACCCAAATCAAAGCAACTATTACTGAACTTAGACAAACATCTGAAAAACTTAGAAAAGAGCTAGCCATTACAGAAAAACAAAAGGACATTCCTTTTGTTGTGCCAAATGAAATTGCTTTAACACATAAGTGGTTAAAAGAGGAAGAAATCCCATTCGCCTTTTTGTATGAAATGGTAGATTTCTTGGGGCATTTAACAGACGCCCAAAAGGCACATGTGGAAAATGCTCTGATTCAAACCGGGCTGCTTGATGCGATTTTTGTGCCAAACACATACAAGGAGCTTTTGCCGGCAGATAAGCCAGTCAAACTTCTTGCTTCAGTGGTCGAAAAAAACCAGACCGGGACGGATAATGCAGTTCTTGCCGTAGCTCTTCCGCCGCATCTCAAAGAATATCGGCAAGAAATTGAAACATTGCTGAGCCATCTCACGAATTCAAATGGTCTTGGTCTATTTTATGTTGAGCATGGTCAGTTTTCGCATGGTCTTGTCGCTGGACAAGCTTGGTCTGCCCCTATTCAATATGTGGGAACCGAAACCCGGCGCCTGAAATGGGAGGCGACAATTGCTCGACTGAAAGAGGAAATTGCTCTCATAAGCCAGTTGATAACTGACGCAGAAGAAGAACTAAAGGAAAACGAATCCGCCCGCAAATGTGCCGAGAAGTTATGCGGGGAGTTTCCTCCTATCGACGAGCTACGCAAGACCTTTAAAGATCTCCAAACTTTCCTTTCCGACCAGACCCATCTTTTGGATGTCATAACCAAGCTCGAAGCAAAACATGAGCTGGAGATGGAGTCCCTGAAAAAATCGATAGCCAGGTTTGAAGAAGACTGGCCAGCTTGGTATAAACTAATTTCAACAGAGTTCTCTGGGTCATGGCGGCGTGGATGTGAACACATAAATAAGCATCCCGACATGATCCGACAGTATAAGGAGTATATCGAAGGGGCGGAAGAGAACCTTCGCAGCCGTGAATCCTTGATTGCCGATAAAGTAAGACTTGAAGAAACTTTAGTAGCAGCGCGTGCCAGACTTACCGAATACGAGGACGAGCTTTATACTGCCAACGATAAAGTTGCTAAACTCAGCGGAAAAGTCACGGCTTTACTGCGCATCGTAGAAGATAAGGGACTTATAAATTTAGCAGATCGGATACAGAGCCTCGATAAACAAATCACGGAAAAAGATGATATGGTAAAAAAACTTTTCGATAAAGTCGGTAGCCTACGTGGCGCAATTGAATCGGTTAAGCCCGTAGTAGAGGAAATGGAGAGAAAGAGTTCGGCATTTAATGGACTACTAACTGTCACAAAAAATGTAGCTACCGATCTCGTTGCAACATTTTTCCCGGAAAAATCTGCCGAACCGCACGAGGCCATTGAAAACTTCTGCAAGGCAAATGGAGGGAACATTGAAAGCATTAGGGACTTAGATGAAAATATAGTGACCAAATATACACGCTATTATGGTATGTATGGTATGGGCTCTCTGAACGTTCAACCGAGAAAGATTTATTCTACTGTGTATCTGCTTGGCGAAGATTTCAAGCATCACTACGCTACGCTCGAAGATTCCTTCGGAAAAGTCAGGTACATCATTGGACGGGATTCCCGAGGACGCAATATCTCGTTAACGGATTTTGTCGCAGACAAGAAGCAGGCATGCGACGATTTAAGCGCCTTCATTGATGGTCACTATGACGAGCTGTTTAAGAAATGGTTTGCAGAAGGCATGGAATACGAAATTCAAGAGAAAATTAAAGATGGTATGGCGTGGACCGCAGCAATTAACGGACTGCTTGCCAAGACAAAAATGTCCTCACATGATACCGAGTTCAAGATTAACTGGGTCCCGCGTCCAAGAAAAAAGAATGATCTTGCCCCAGTTCCTCTGGAGACTGTTGTCCAATTAATCCAACAACACGCCCTTTTGGCGGAAGTTGATTATGATGATATCAGGAAATTCTTCCGCCATAAGTTGGAGATAGTTAGGGAAATCGTCCGGGATGATCAGACAAAAATATACAAGGATGCTCTGATTGAAGAATTTGACTACCGGAAATGGTTCATCTTCCAAATAAAATATAATAGCGATAATACAAACGGCTGGGAAGACCTCACACAACAAGCATATGTAAAGCTCTCCGGTGGAGAAAAGGCTATGGCCATCTACCTGCCGTTGATCAGCGCAGTTAGCGCACGATTTGATGCCGCTGGGAAGAAAGATTGCCCAAGATTTATCGTAATGGATGAAGCATTTACAGTCGTGGATAAGAATAACACAAATGAATGTTTTAAGCTCATCAAACAGCTCGACATCAACTATATCATTAACTCACAAAGCATTGATGGCGCATATCCGGAAATACCCTCCTTGTCCATATACCACTTCGGTCCAGGCAAAGGACAGACAGTCCCGATTCTGCACTATGAATGGGATGGTAACCGTAAAATCTACCCGGAGGTTAGACAAGATGGACGAAATCTTAACCAAGCTGCTGCCACTATACCGGAAGATGCCCTATTCGGAAATATGGGATAGTCTTTTGACGGGGTACGCGAAATATGGGCGCATGGTTCAGAGTATACGCGTGCAAGTCAATACGACATCCGATGCTAGGGCATTAGCCATGTTTCCCGGCGTCCCCGCAATAGCCGGTACTATCTGTAAGATCCGAGGTTCTCAGATTGAAAAAGCGTGGTCAAAACTATACCCGAATGTCAATATAACTGATTTTATTGAGGCGTACGCGGGTGCACCGCTTGAATCCAACAAGGCAAAACGGAATCGAAAAAATGAAGCCAAATCCCGATTTTTTGATGGTCTAATTGAAATTGCAGGTCCTGACGGTGCATCCTGGCTAGAGAGCGTTCGGGATTACCCGCTACGATACCGACAAGAGCATATCTGTTACCGTGATAACCCCTCGAAGGCTAGAGAGGTCTTCGAAAATGTTGCAAAAGCACTCGATATGATTCCTGTGTCACCGCTATATCTTCCAGTGTTTGCCCAAAAAGTTACGGGCGACCCTCACTACTTCGACCTGACAGGGCAAGCAGGCAAAATCTTTTTGTCGGCACTTTCGGAAGATTCGAGCGCACTTCCCGTTGATGAGACGTCCAATCCAGAGCAGCTCCTTGAAACCCTGGCTCATCATAACTTGCTCCGAGACAGCGCAGCAAATAGCGTTAGTTGCTGTGGTCTAGTGGGAAAACGCGGAAGCAACTTATGTCAATGGATGATCGAAGCAGCGAATGATTGTGCAACTCAGAATTTCCCACTAAGGGAGATCATGAGATGGGATGTCTTCCAGCCGATATCAGGCGATAAAGTATACGTCGTGGAAAATTCAGGGGTTTATGCCTCGTTAGTGGACGAACATGTAGCGGCTACTGGCACTGTGCCAGCGCTGATCTGCACTAACGGACAATTTACTTTATCCGAGTGGCTTCTGATTGGAAAACTTACAAAAAGCGGAGTGACAATCTATTACTCCGGTGACTTTGATCCTGAAGGCCTTCTAATGGCTCAACGATTAAAAGACCGATACCAAGAATCCATTCAGTTTTGGCGGCTAACTGCTAAGGACTATATTTCAGCTAACCCGTCTAAGATTTTGGACAACCTTTCACGCATTGCGCAACTGCAAAACATTTCAGCGCAAGGGCTCCAGGATGTACAAGCGCTGATTTTAAAAAATCGAAAAGTCGCATACCAGGAAGGAATACTGGCAAATCTTCTCAGTGATACCCTTACCAACAGCACTCAATAGCACTTTTCCACACACCAAAAATACCCACCATGAACTTGGTAATGTCTCCGCCGCAATCATCGTTGAAGCTCAAAGAAAAAGCCGTGAACTCCTTCCCGGCTTTTTC
Source organism: Bacillota bacterium (assembly GCA_023434855.1). Next base: position 15,251 of record JAEYSJ010000333.1, read on the forward strand.
TTTGCTCACATCTTCCTGTCCGATCGATATTATAGGCTGGTAACATTTTGATATCTAGCATTTTACAAAGGTACTTCTTTTAGCCTATAGCCCCTAATCCGATCATTTGTGGTCAAAAGCTTATTTAAGTTACTAATTGTCGATGATCCTTCAGACACGATTAATAATTGTCCGCTAATGGTATTACCCATAAGATTTCCAATAAAGCGGTTTTCTTGTGTTCTATCCTGCAAGGCTAACAAAAACCATTCTTTAATATTTCCCTAAAGGGTGCCATTTCAACTTCAATGGCCAATATGAATAATTGCTTCATAATCAACACCTCATTACGAAAATTCGGTAATAATGACCTATTCCTTCATAATAAAAAATAAATATCCCTGCTATCTAGGGAACCGCATCTGGTCTTGAAATATATACCACCTAAGTTAAAGTACCTCGTTAGCCCTAACCCCCGATCGTAAAATAAACTCCACTTGTACCAGATTTATTACCCTTATTCGCTCGACCAGCATCCCAAATAATTCCTCGTCAAATCCCTGTATACCATCCATTCCCCGAAACACTTTGTCAATTTCCCGCATCCTACCAAGCGTTTCCTGCTGCATCATTTCGGCCTGTGTAATACCCGACCTCTTATTTCTTAAGTCTTCTATCTCGCCAGCTATTCGGTTATATTCCTCGCCATAAATCTCGTCATCAATTCCCGCCGTCAAATTCAGCTTCACCAAGCTAGCCATCTCTCCGCGCAACTCCTCCAACCGCCTATCAATTGCTCCTATATTCACTGCGTTGGCCCGTTCTTCAAACACTTTCTGTATGTTCTCAAGCATCTGCTTTATAAAAGCTTCCTTATTATATATAAGCCTATTAACTACCCTAACAAAAGCGTCCTGCAGTTTTTCCTCACCCACTGCTTGCACCCTGCATCCTTTCAGCCCCTTCTCATCCCGATTCCGGCAAATCCAAACAAGCTTTTTATATTTACCTGTTCCCCAGCTTTTTCTTCTAAAGAACGCACCGCATTCACTACAAACTATTTTCCCTGAAAAGGGATACCTATTCGTATACCGACTAGGATTTTTGTCTCCGCTAATGAGATGGCTCCGCCGTTCTATTTCCCGCTGAGCAGCTTGATAAATTTCCTTCGATACAATGGACGGATGACTATTTTCCACGTAAAACTGCTGCACATGACCGTTATTTTTCACCCTTTTATGTGTTAAAAAATCGGTTGTCACTGTCTTCTGCAATAAAGCGTCACCTGAGTATTTTTCATTTTGCAGCATTTTTTTAATGACTGAATCATTCCAAGCGCTTTTCCCCGTAACCGTTAGAATTCCATCAGCCTCTAATCCTTTACATATGGCCTTACAGCCTTTACCGGCAAGATATTCGGCAAAAATACGCCGAACAATAGCTGCTTCTTGCTCGTTTATAATCAGTTCACCATTTTCATCCTTATCAAAGCCTAAAAACTTCTTATGGTTCACTCTTACCTTGCCCTGTTGAAAGCGCCGGAGGATACCCCACCGGCTATTTTCTGAAATTGATCTTGACTCGTCCTGCGCCAAAGACGATAAAATGGTCAACAACACCTCACCTTTAGAATCCATAGTATCAATATTTTCTTTCTCAAAAAATACCGCCACTCCCTTATCCTTCAGCATTCTCACATAACGCAAACAATCCAGAGTATTGCGCGCGAACCTGGAAATGGATTTGGTAATCACAAAGTCAATTCTGCCTGCCAGACAATCGTCTATCATTCGATTAAATTCAGCGCGGTTTTTAGTATTGGTGCCAGTAATACCTTCATCGGCATATAGGCCGGCAAACTCCCAATCAGACCGCTTCTTAATATAATCCTCATAATATGTGACCTGCGCCTCATAACTACTGAGTTGTTCGTCACTGTCAGTGCTAACACGGCAGTACGCACAAACTCTCTTTTTTGCCTCTATGGATAACCCCCTGATAACCTGCATCGGCTTCGCCGGAATAACAGAAACTACTTTGCTCATTAAAATTCGCCCTTTCTACTGCAACCCATGAACACCTTTCTTTTTTATAAACTTCTGCTCTATAGCCAGTCCATTTTTCAGTTCAAAAATCAAGTGCGTTGGTGAGAGCACTTTTACTCGCTCCACCAACGCACTAAATATATCTTCATCAAATTCAGTTAAAAAATTTACCTGTTCATCCAGGAAGTCTGTTATTTCCTGCGTCCTAATCTTAATTTCATCAAGCTTGCCTTCATCATGGCCGAAGCCATTTTTCTGTTTACGCAACGCCTCCAGCCGTGCCTGCAGTTTTTCATATTCCGTCTTAAAATCTAGCGACCTAACAGTTCCCTTGATTTGGCCTCGAATCAACTCTTTGATTTGCCCGGTAATTTTATCTGCCTCAAACTCAATGTTCTTTAATAGATGGTGATTCCCGCCAAAACATAGTGTTTTCTCCACATTCTCCATGAACCATTTAACTACCGTTTTCTTATTTTTATACAGCTTATTAAACACCCGCAAAAAAACCGCCTTGAGCGTAATGTCATCGACAGCCTTCATCGAACAAGCAGCTTTTCCCTTTTTAACATAAGTGCTGCATTGCCAAACAATCTGCTTACTTCGCTCTTTGCTGTTCCATGTCCGGCGTTTAAAGGTTGCATCGCAATGACCGCAAACTAGTTTGCCACTAAAGACATATTGTTTAGCATATTTATCCCTGTCTCCCGGTAGATTGCCGTACTCTGCTGCCCGCTCCGCCAGCAGACGCTGCACCTGTGCAAAATCTTCTTTCGCGATTATAGCCTGGTGATTATTGCTAACCCGATACATTGGCAGTTCACCCTTATTTTTTCTTTTCCGGTGAGTCAAATAATCTTCAATATAGCTTTTTTGTAGAACAACATCGCCGCAATATTTCTCGTTTATTAAAATACCCCGAACTGTAGCTTCCGGCCAGCACGATAAACCAGTTATGGTCTTTATTTTGTCCGCCTCTAGTCCTTTAACAATTGCTCTAATGCTTTTGCCATCAATGTACTCACGAAATATCCGTTTCACAATTTCAGCTTCCTTGGAATAAACAGTTAACTCACCATTTTCATTCATATCATATCCAAGAAACCGGCTGGCAGCCACCGCCACTTTGCCCTGCCGGAATTTCTTTTGGTATGACCACCGCAGATTACCCGAAATGCTCCGGCTTTCTTCCTGTGCTATCGAGGATAATACGCTTAAAAGCAGTTCGCTTTCGGCACTTAAGGTATTGATGTTTTCACGCTCAAAATACACTGCAACGCCTAAGCCCTTTAAGAACCGGACGGTTTCAACGCAATCGACTGTATTGCGTGCAAACCGTGAAATAGATTTAGTGATAATAAGATTTATGTGCCTAGCCTCAGCGTCTTTAAGCATGCGGTTAAATTCGGTCCGTCCCTTCTTTTTCGTACCGGAAATACCACCATCGGCATAAATGCCAAAGAATTCCCATTCCGGATTTTGTTGTATGTATCTTGTATAATACTCTACCTGCGCCTCATAGGAAGCCATTTGTTCATTGGATGCCGAGCTTACCCTGCAGTAAGCGCATACTTTCAATTTTGTCTTTTGCATTACATTAAATTCGATCTTCGTATTTGGTGCAATAACTGATACTTTCTTCAATTTCGGCTACCTCCTTTTGTCAGTCACATGTTACCTCTGCCACCGCCACAAAGCAAGCTAAACCTGATTATGGGAACATATTCATTGTGATAAAAAATATGGTTTGGATGATCAAACACCCAAGCCATTGAGAAATGCAAGGCTATTTTGCAAACTCTTTTTATTCTCTGCATCAATGCGGCTAAACTCATCCTGCGTAATCAGTCCTTTGTTCAGCAGCTGTTTCAATAAATATCGACTAACCAAGTATTCAATGTTACCATTTTCCGCCATATGTATCACCTCCAAGTATCAGTTACCTTACTTTTGTTCCTGTGCAATGCCTTGATAATTTTGATCTTTAGCCTCGTGGATTACCCGCGGTTCTAGGTCCTTTCATTAATTTAATATTATTAATGTTCTTCGGTGGCAGTTTCCCATAACTGTGATCATATGTAAAATCATGTCATGATTGTGAAGGAAAATCATACTTCATGTTGAATTTTCTACATATGTCTTTATAGAGGAGGGTATCATGCTGAAAAAGTATCGCGCTGCCGAGGTTTTTGTAGCTGGAGGTATGCCTACATTAACATATAATCCACGGATTGGACTGGAACAAAAACTACAAGATTATTTAGATACGGGGCACAAGCTTTTATCCATAACAGGGCCAACTAAAAGTGGAAAAACCGTTTTGTGCACTAGCCAACTCCCCGAAGAAAAAGCAATTTGGATGGAAGGTGGCCAAATACAAAATGAAGATCAATTCTGGGC
>JAEYSJ010000338.1 GCA_023434855.1 Bacillota bacterium
GATGTGAGCTATTGGCTGCCTGACATTAGGGAACTAAGGGCTAAAATTGCCCTAATAGAAGGGATCACTGCTGATAATCGATATACCCAGGAAGCGGAACGATTGGCATACGAGTATGAACACTCGGTGCCGCGGGAAGTCACAGTAGCAAATGCTTCAACAACTGCTAAGAAAGCTGTAAATGACAAACAAACAGCGGCCTCCACAAAAACAACCAATAAGGTCGCTGCTTCTTCCTTAAAACCGAAATCTGATAGCAGTTCAACAAGCGGACAAGCCAATTCCGACACAAAGCAAACCAAAAATGCAAATGGTCAGGGCACCGCGACATCTGGGATAAATAAAAATGCCGAGTGACCCTTGACTATAGTAAAACTTCTGTATTACTAATGCAATAACTTAACGTAAATATGTCTGCCAAAGTTAGCCAGACAATAAATTAGCTCCTTACATTATTGTAAGGAGCTAATTAGATTAAAACAAACACAATATCTTACCATTCTAAGCTGTCTGGTTTTTATAGCGGCCTTATGTGAAAGCAATTCAAGTCGGGAACCTTCCTGAACTTGTCACTGATTTGTCATAATTATACTATAAAATTCGAATAACTAGTATGGCAATCAACCAATCATTTATTGCCGTTGAATCTGGCTATAAAGGAGTAAAACTATGTGGGACAAGAGTGTCAGCCGCAGAAATTTCATTAAGGCAGCGTCGATGGCTGGCGCAGCTGCTTTTCTGCCATTGTCCTGGCCGTTAGAGGCAGAGGCGGAGGTCGAGGCCGGTATTTCCCGGATAATGCAATTTTCAAGCAATGCCAAAAGTTCCTTTGGGGATTGGTCGGTAAAAGTAAATCTATCACATGGATATCTGCAGCCAGGTGGTTTAATAAAGATAGACGCAAAGTTGATGTTGTCAAACCGGCTTTTATCAGGTATATCATCGTCTGAAGCTGGCTTTAAAATAAATGATTACATATTACTGCTTACTGCAGAACGCTGTTTTGATCCCAATGGTTGGATGAGATTGCCTGGTGATGAAAGGATGTCTACCCTTAAGACACCTACGGGTATCGCCATTGAAGGGGGCAATAGCGGAGCCATTAGCAAGCATACCGCCAGCCGCCATCACAATCCGGTGGACGAGTTATTGAGCATTCCCCAAGATCAGGCGCAAAGTGATGAAAAAGGCTGCAAAGTTAAATTTTCCACGCAGGTAACAATTCCCCGGGATATCCCGCCAGGCATTTATCGTTTGCGGTTTGATTTTGGTGTTGTTGCAAATAAACGGCGCTGGAGTCTCAACAAAGAGGGTTTTGCCGACAGACAAAGGGAGGCTGCTGAGCTGTCTTCCTGCTATTCAATGCCGATGTTATGCAGTAATAACGGGATTGATGGTAAATTTGTCGATGCTACGGCTATTTCCCCCAAAATGTATTGGGTGCTGTTGGGACATTACAATTCTAATGGTTACCAAGGTGTTGTTGCGGATGAGAATAAGGAATATTTTGCGTTGTCAAGCCGTAACATTATTCCCGATGAAGTAATACTGCCTATGTATAATGGCAATGGCACCCCGGCAAGTTACAGTCTGGAACCGGTTTTTCCAGCAGATACGATTGACAAACAACGGAACATTCCGCTGAATTACGCTTCAGGGGAATTATCAGTGCAAATAATTGATCCTTCCGGTCAGACAACTAATCTTGGGACAGCGCCCTTTACCGGACAAAAGGGAGAGTGGCCTACAACCGCTAACCCTAAGTTCACAGCCTGGAAGCCTCCTGGTTACGGCAAGTACACTGTAATTGCCAAGGGGTGGATTGCTGATCAGTGGGGCAACCGTTATCATGGTGGGGGAACATATCATTTTTGGATTGCCAAACGTATGACAATGGGGACAGCTACCTTTCAGGGGATGGCATATCCTGTAGGAACCCGCTATGGGAAAGATATCGGATTCTCACCAGCAGTCCCGGCGGAAGTTTCTGCTGAGGTAAAATTTTATTCTTATTCGGACAGCAGCAAAGTCAAAGAACTGGTATATAGCGGCAAAGCTACGGCGGGCGGAACTTTCGGGATGGCCCAGGGGATGAAACCTTTCTTATTGGATACACCAGGCGAATATCATGCCCATATTTTCGCTACCTATAAAGACAGCGAAGGACATTTGTGGGTCTGCAGCATGCGGCATGCAGGAGTCGTTTACCCGGAAGATACACCGCTGATCGCTCACGGAAAAAAGCTCAAAATTGATGATCAATTTGTTGACCGGGGCGAGTCGCATAAAGAAGGTTACATCGAGGCGAATGACAACTTCAGGCACCTGGAACATATCAATTACCCTTATAATTCAGGTGATGTTTTGCTGATTGCCAGCGAAGGTCAGGGTGCCAATAAGATCGAACCGGTACTGACATACGAGATAAACGGAGCTAGTGTCCCTTATGATAAAAGGTTAAATTCTATTGGACTTACCAATATACAGATGGTAACATCCAATGGATTGTCACCCCATTTGTACCCCGAATATATCACCGACCTGGCCTACTACTACGCCGCTGCGCCCCGGCCGGGCTTTTCCTCCCGTTTCATCGTGGGGGAAGACGGAGTTCGTGGGCCATACTGGCCTACCAGCGGATCAAATTTCGGCGGGCAGATCGGTGCCTCCAATAACGGGGACTCTGAAGGCGATATCTATCGCTTAATTGGCGGAGTCGTTCTGCGGCGAAAAGGACAACAACCTCTCTATGCCGGATATATGGCAAGTGCTTTTATTCTGCCACGTGGTACAAATAATAACCGCATCATTGCTCCGGGTGCGGAAGACTTGACAGGGGCTGATGGAATGCAGGCACGGTTCTTCCTGGTGCCGGTGCGGCCAGGGATGGTATATGATCAGGGTGCAACGTTTGTTCCGGTGCTGCAGATCGATCCAATAGTACCCGCACACATCCGGTTTGCCTTAAAATATCCTGATGGAACCGAGAAGATTGCTGAAGGCGGGGGCGATAAATTCGGTTACTTCATTGGCGGGGAAAAGTGGCTGTTAGATCAGCCCGGTGTTTATAGCTATGCCATCCAATCAGACTGGCAAGGTTTTGCGGGAAGGGTTCCGGGACTTACCCCGGGTGTGGGTTACATTTTTGTACTGGAGAAAAACCGGCACAATGATAAAGGAATTAAGCTCACCCTGAAAAATCAGCAAAGTTTTTCTGTTGTGGATGGACTGCTAATCGAGGGAACTACCACAGCAGATGTGGTCTATTATACGGCCATTACTCCCGGAGCAGTGATTGAGCAAGGTACTCTTGCTGTGATGAATGGCAGATTTTTCTACAGATTTGACCCTGCGGTTGCTAACCGGAAGATTCCGGTTTATGATATTGAAAACCGCAGGACCGGCCATAAAGATATTGGCAGAATCATTCATTTTACCCTTTTCGCGGCCGAAAAATCCGCTGATGGTACCATCAGCCATTCTTATGCGCGAGTTATCATGAGAGGAAATACCGCCATTTATGCCAGCTGATAATTTCTCGATAATTCACTTGTTTTTATACCAGCTTTAGTGTAATTACGCTATAAATAAAAGTTGACAATGACTGCTTGATGTTACTATTATGTAAGTTATGTTAAATTTTAGCGAAAATTTCTGTCGATTATTGACAGAAAAAAACCGGGATGCTATAATTTTCCATGTATTATAATTTTATATTGGGCAAACTTGCCGAAAGGTAAGGACGCAAAGCCGTGGGTCTAAAGACAAATGTCAATGATTGCCAGGTTGCCATTTTAGCTACTAGAATGCAAACATAGAGGCCAGGCGTAAGCATGGCCTTTTATATTTGTCTGACCCGGATCTGATCCAGAGAATGGCAGGAAAGGTGATGATTATCGGCAGCATTAATAAATAATATAATGTCCGGTCTTATTAAACGGAAATTAGCCAGGCGCCTATCGATGGATTAAATTTATATTTGAGATTCCGAAAATTGACAATTGAAAAGGAGTGTTGTTTTTGATCATAGACAAAGGGTCTTGCATCGGCTGCCGTCTTTGCCAGCCTTATTGTCCAATGGGCTGTATAACATATGATGAGAATCAGGGATTATGCTCAATTGATTTGGACGAATGTGTGGAATGCGGTATTTGCCTGATACCACAGGCTTGCCCCACTGAAGCCTTGCAGCAACAGCCCCTGGATCCTGTGCGGGAACTGCGTCAGGCATTTTCCAACCCCCTTATCCCGCATAAGACGACTTCTGTCCCAGGCAGAGGGACTGAAGAAATAAAGACAAATGATGTAACCGGCCGCTTAAAGAGGGGACATGCCGGGGTTGCTGTCGAGCTTGGCAGGCCGGGTACCGGAACAAGATTTAGCGATGTGGAAAAAGTAGCTATGGCTGTTGCGCCGGTCGGGGTAACTTTTGAACCCCATAACCCGGTTACTGCACTAATGCGGGATATCTCGACAGGGAAAATGCATGATAAAATACTAAGTGAGAAAGTTCTCTCAGCTATTGTTGAATTTGATGTGCCAATTAGTAAACTTGAAAAAGCCTTGCTTGCCATTAGAAATGTCGCCCCGTCCCTGGAAACGGTATTTAGTCTTGATTTGGCCTGCCGGATGGATGGTAATAATGCTGTTCCTACAGTAGCTATTGCCCAGAAAGCCGGTTTTGTCCCATCTTTAAACGGAAAAACCAATGTGGGTCTCGGCAGACCTTTGGCAAAGGAGGCTTAATCATATGACTCATAGTCTGCATCGCAGCGGCACAAGGGAAAAC
>JAEYSJ010000357.1 GCA_023434855.1 Bacillota bacterium
CTTTTCCCTATACCGTCCGGGAAGTGGTAACCATGGGCCGGGCCCGTCATATCGGCGTTTGCTCGGTGCCCTCCAAGCGTGACAAGGAAGCTGTGGAGAGAGCAATGGATCAGGTTGGGATAGGTGCTATTCGGGACAAGGAGTGCACGCAATTAAGCGGTGGACAATTGCAACTGGTCTTTATTGCGCGGGCCTTGGCTGGTGAGCCGAAGGTACTGGTGCTTGATGAACCCGAATCGCATCTTGACTTTAAAAACCAGTTCCTAATGCTGAAGCTGATTAAAACCCTGGTAAAAGAACACGGCATATCCTGCATTATGAATACGCATTATCCGGAGCATGCCTTGCGGCTGTCGGATACGACGCTGCTGCTTGGCAAGAAGTCCTATCTGTTCGGAAAAACGCAGGAGATTATTAATGAACAGCGGGTTAAGGAGTATTTTGATATTGAGGCCAAGATTTTGCCGGTGCCCCATAAGGACGAGATGATTAAGGCTTTTGTTGTATTGGGCGGTTGTGAATAGGGACAAGGGACCTGTCCCCTTGTCCCACGTCTACTTTTTGTATTTAGCGGGAAGCTGCCTATTTAGCTGTTTTATATAACTCATGCCCCACCCCGTGGCCCAATCCCAAAGTAATGTATCGCCCTGGACTTCGGTCCGGGGCTTTTTATTTTGAGCATAATTATCTTTACTGTAAACGTAAATACTATATGGGGTGATTAATGTGCGATTTATTTTTGCAATTGGCTTTCTTCTTGCGGCGTGGAAATGGGGCGATTGGAAAAACTGGAAAGTCTATTACCCGACATACCTATTTCTGACGGCTCTCAGCTTTATTTCTGATTTTATTATGTACAACCATTCTTTATGGTTTTATTGCCCAAGCCCAAACTTTCCCAATCATACTGCTGTTGCTTTGTTTTACGCATTCACGATATACCCGGCAACCGTTCTTTTATTTTTGTCACGTTACCCAACTGAATCTTATATAAAACAGGCTGTTTATATTGCCTTTTGGGTTACCCTATACTCTGCAATGGAGGCGGTAAGTCTAATTGTCGGTATCGGAAGTTACTATAACGGTTGGACGTTATGGTGGTCAATATTGGTGAATATTGTATTATTTATTGGACTTCGGGTTCATTTTTCTAACCCATTATTAGCATGGATAATGGGAGCGCTGTTTTCCATTCTCGTCTTAATAGTATTCGATTTTCGGATTACTGATTTTAAGTAAAATACCCTAATATGAGGGGGAATCATGAGCGGATTTCCAACGGATGAACAACTAGCGCAAATGACAAAAGAACTGACCTATGCACGCTTTGTTAACTGGACAGAGACAGATTTATTTACCTGGCAATGGTGGTTTATACTTGCTACACTACTTATTCCTTGGATCATATTTTGCCGTATAGTAAATAAGAAACTCTTACCTAAATTATTATTATATGGCACATTCCTAATGCTCTTCATTATTACGCTAGATCTAACTGGCTTTGAAATTGGACTATGGTATTACCCATTTAAATTTCTACCGATAGGTCCGTTGACTGCCTATATTGATATTAGTCCGTTGCCTGTTATCTATATGCTAGAATACCAGTACTTCCCTCGGTGGAAAAATTTTATTATGATATCGATTATTACTGGTTTCGTGTTTTCTTTTTGCTTTGAGCCTATTCTGATAGTGCTAGGTTTGTATATTCCTGTACGATGGGAGCACTATTATGGCTTACCGTTTTATATTTTCATGCCTATAATAATGAGGTTAGCAGTTGAAAAAGTATTTTACGCTGCAGAAGAGCAGGACTAACAATATCATTGCCCAAAGCCTACTATGCCTTCAATTATGGTAGGTTTTTTCTATGTGGTCGGACGATCGCAAGCCTGCCCCCGTAGCTTTTACCAAATATAGGAGGATTAAGGAATGAAACGGTCGAAACGTAGAGCAAGTGCTCATTAAAGGAGAGATTCTGCGTATGTTCAACTGGAAAAGGCTGGTCCTGCTATTTCTGCTTTTGAGCCTAGTTGTTGTCCCTGCCATGGCTGAAGAGAGTCCTGTAGGCCAGTTCGCTTCAAGACCGCAACTGATAGGTTACTGGGAGCTTGTTCCTCCCCATCCGGATTTCGCTGACAACCCGATGTTCAACCCAGGCCCCTTGCCCTTTCAATGGTTCGCCTTCTACGACAGCGGCAAAATGGTATCGATAAAAACGAATGATCCCTTCCGCAAGGTAACGCCCAAAGATCTCGATAGGCTCTTGAGGGACCAGTCGAATCAGGCGGCATCGTTTACCTTTAGTAATGGGTTCTTGACGGTAACCGAGCCGGGCGCAAACACGGCGAAAGAACTCTGGGGTGTAAATGCCATCACAAGGAAAGCTATGCTTGGTAATGTTGAGCATCTACCGGGAGATCTAGTCATGTCGCTGGACGGCGGCGGTAAAGTAACCTTCTACCGGCATTTACGGCGCATCGTTTTGTCCGAATACGATGCCGGTACAAGCGGCTCAACCATAAAATCTACCCCTTATACTGCCAAAGATGGTCAGCAGATTTCTGCCGCAGAGCGGGAGATGATTCGCGCCCTTGTGCCATACTTTACAGCTGTAAATATGAAAGACGCCGTTACCATGAAGAAACTCTCCCCCGGCCTACGGAGCCAATCTGACGATCAACTTCGCGCACTCCCGGTAAAGGATTACACTCTTCATGGGCTTGAAGATGTCACCTACGACGGGAGCAGACTGCGGGCAGTGATAATTTATTCTTTTGAGATAGTAAAGGCAGATACGATCGGTAGGAATATTGCAACTGTGAGTGCAGATATCGACTTAGCCTTGGAAAACGGGTCATGGGTTATCATCAGGTGGTCCCAGCGGGATGCTAACAGAAGAGATATGGCATATTTCACGAACATTTTTGCCCGGCAGGAAAGTGCTAATAAGCGTTACGGAACTACTGATCTAGCGAAATGGGACGGACTATAACGATCTATTATTAAACAAGTCAATTTTAGTATAACTCAAGCCTGACCCCGCACTGAACGGGAATGTCAATAGGAAGGAATAAACCTGATAACCATTCCAGCAGAGCTTGGCATGGTTGTCTACTAAAGCCGATTTTCGGAAGCAACACACAGAATTTAGGCGATTAACTTGGAGGGGTAATTTTGGACATAGTTTTTGAATCTAAAAGATTGCTATTCCGAAAAATTGTTAAGAGTGACTTTCAGAATCTATGCTCTGTTTTACAAGACAAGGAAGTTATGTACGCATGGGAGCACGCATTTACTGACGAAGAAGTAAATAATTGGATTGATAAAAATTTAGAACGGTACAGCAATGAGGGATATTCATATTTTGCTGTCATAGAGAAACAGACAGATCACTTTATTGGTGTTATCGGACCTTTGATCGAACAAACAGAAGAGGGGGAACAGATTGGAATTGGCTATATTTTAAATAAACAGTATTGGGGAAAAGGATACGCTGTAGAGGGAGCAAGGGCTTCGATAGATTATGCTTTTCAATATTTAAAAGCAGACAGGGTAATTGCTCACATCAGGCCTAGCAACTTGCCTTCGAGAAAAGTTGCTGAAAAGCTCGGCATGAAAATCGAAGGCGAATACATAAAGCATTACAAAGGCAAGGAAATGTTACATTTAATTTATAGCCGTGGGAAATAAACATAACATCGAGAGAAATTATTAATACTACAAGCAAAAAATAAAGCAGTCAGCACACTCAATAAGAGTTTGCTGACTGCTTTTATTATGATGAACAAAGGATATTCGTTTACTTCAGCCACTTCTCCGGCATGGAAGCAAGCTGCTGCAGGTGATTCATAAATTGCGCTGCATGATAGCCATCGGCTACAGCATGATGAATTTGTAAGCATACCGGTAATTGTAAGGTATTGCCCTGTTCAAAGTATTTGCCGATGGTAACGATAGGCAGCAGAAACTGGTTGTCGTTAAATAGATTTAAGTTAAAACCAGTAAAGCTCGTCCAGGGAATGCAGGAGATGGGGAAGCAATTCGGAGGGCAATCCGGTTTTGGAAAAAGATCCTTGTTATTGGCGTATTTCTCCATATCAACCTGGATGTTTTGATAAAACTCATTAAAATCATCGGTATACTCTATCCAAAGACTCGAAAAGGTATGGGTATCCTGATGAAATACCGTATAAGACGGATTCATTGCTTCCCAATAGCCCAATTCCTGATGATCATTGAAGCATGTCCGGAGTTCCTGCTGCATGTTGACTACAGT
>JAEYSJ010000017.1 GCA_023434855.1 Bacillota bacterium
AATCTTGGCAATATCCCCTGACGCCAGTATGGAAGCAATAAAAAAAAGCTACCGCAAATTATCCAAACAATATCACCCTGATCTAAATCGGGGTAGTGCGACTGCGGAATCAAAATTTAAAGAAATCAGCGAAGCATATGCCGTATTAAGTAATGATCAGGCCCGCCGGAAATATGATGAGGAACTGCAGCATTCTTTTGACGTAGGCAAGAAGACGTCATTTAAAGAAGGGCAGTCGCAAAAGCAGCGAAGTTCGCCGGAAGAGTTCAATATTGGCGATGTCAGCAGGAAGTTTGAACAATATTTTGGGTTTGATCCCAAAAGAAGTCAAAAAAGTGTCCGCTTTGCCGGCAAGAGTCAGGCGAAAAATCCATTAGATACATCGCATATCTTCGAAGAGTTCTTTAAACCAAAAAAGAGATAATGGGGTTGGTTTTTTGCTAGAGGAAAACAAAACACAATCGTCCGGTTTGCCTGAAGAGCAAACGCTATGGCGCCATAAGCGCCTGCAATATTTAGACGGAGGCATCGCCATTCTGGCGGCGATCCTGAGTATTTTCATATATGTATATTATAACGGATATCTGGAACAACAATACATCCTATTATGGTCAGGCATATTTATTATTATCAGCTTGTTTTATGCCAGAAAGGCATTAACAACTAGTAATGAGCCTGTTATCAATCTTGTTGTCGATAACAGCGATATAAGCTCTGTCGTCATGCTGAATGAACAGGGAAATATAATCAAAAGATGGGATACCAAAGGCAAGACAGCACTGCTGATCGGCAAGCATACCAAGAATAAAGAGGTTGACATAGATTTAAGCGACAGCATGTATGATGCTCTGATTCATAATGAGCATGCTGTAATGAATTTTGCTGCCGGCAAATGGTATCTGGAAGCAGTGCATACGCCAAGTGGTATCACTGTCCAAAAAGCGGATGACAGGATGCGTTACCGGCTTACGGGCGCCAAACCCTGCAGATTGGAACAAGGTGATGTTGTATACATAGCCAATACTCGGCTGTTGATGAAATAAGGGGGCAAAGAGAAATGAGTCTTATTAGATGCCAAAACGGACATATGTTCAGTGCCAGACGCTATGGAACGGTATGTCCCTACTGCAACATAGAAACTGCCACAAAGGCGAAACAGGAAATGCCGCTCAAAAATGTTGAATTGGAAGAGGATTTATTCTATGAAGAAGTCGAACCGGTGTGCGGTTGGCTTGTTTGTATCGAGGGCGTACAACGGGGCATGGATTACAAAATCCGGACAGGCAAGAACTTTGTCGGCCGGGCCGACGATATGGATATTCAAATACTGGGTGACAATGCAATTTCCCGCCGTAATCATGCCATTGTCGTCTATGACCCCAAAAACCGCAAAACAGTGCTGCTGCCCGGTGAATCAACCGGTATCGCTTATCTGAACGGCGAGGCGGTCTATATGCCCCAGGAAATGAATGCTTACGATATTATCGAGTTGGGGAAATGCAAGTTTTTGTTTACGCCATTTTGCGGTGAAAACTTTGAATGGGAAGAAAAGAAAGAAAGCAATAATGAGGGATAACACATGGAATGGACAAACCTGTCTGGTCAATATGTGTTAATCGCCGCCCTGGTTGTTGTCGCCGGACTCATCATCTACTGGCAATGGCGCATCAGTAAACACCGCAGCGGCTTAACTCTTGATATTGGCATGGGAAATGCCATCGGCAGCCAAGAGACGCAAAATGATGCATCAGGTGCAGTTGAGAAGCCATGGGGAACTCTGGCAGTATTGGCCGATGGTACAGGCAAGGGCGGCGCAGGCAAAATAGCCTCACTGGCGACAGTACAGACGTTCCTGAAACTGTTTGGCAGCCAGGACGTCACAAGCAATATTGGCTACTTTTTTACCCAGGCCTTCAACCGCAGCAACAAAGAGGTACTGGAACGGCTGCGGGGGGCCAGGGGAGGCACGGCGGCAGCAGCCGTGCTGATCAACAGAGGATATCTAAATTATGCCTCGGTAGGCGATATCAGAATCGCTATCCTGCGCAAAAAGGAACTGATCCCTCTTAATACCGGGCATAACATGAAGACCGCGGCGGTCAAAGGGTTTGCCCAGGGACGGCTGACAAGGGAAGAAGCTTTAGCAGTCAGCAAAATTGACCGCCAGACAAACTACATAGGCAGAGACGGTTTTAAAAACATTGAAATAGATCCCGAGCCCGTCAGACTTAACCCGGGAGATACCATAATAATTATGAATGCCAGTATTCATAAATGTCTTTCCTGGGTGGAAATAGAAGCTATTCTGCGAAAGCCAGGCTTATGTCAGCAACTGGCTGACCGGATTATTGCAGCATATAACCGCAATCCTTTGCCGGAGAAAAAGAACGCCGGCCTGTTTGTATTACGCTATTACGGAATATAAGCATGGAGGAACAACATCAATGAAAAAAGTTAATTCCAAATTTAATACGGCCTTTATATCGGAAGCCGGCAGTCTTCTTAAGAACAAGGACTATTTTGCTTTTACCGAACTGGATGATTATGCCTGTTATGTCATTGCCGACAGCATTGACGACGATATGGAACTGGAGAGTGCTAAAATTGCTGTTGCCAGCATCATTAGGCAGTTTACCGAAAAACCGTCCATTAAAAGGAGAGCCGTGAAAAACTGGCTCAAGACCGCCAACCGCGAACTATTGAATCAAAGCAAGACAATGAGGCTTCAAGCCTCACTTACAGTAGTTGTCACCGACTATGCCAGCATGGTATACGGGCAGGCCGGAAACACCAGACTCTGCCTTTACCGGGAAGGTACTTTGATTCTGCAAAGTACTGACCAGTCTTTAAGCAATACTATGCTGGCAGAAGGGAAGATATCCAGGGATAAAATTGCCGCCCATTTAGAACGGCACAATTTGTACTGCTACCTGGGTCAGCCGGAAGGCTTTAATCCGTCAATATCTGACCGGATTAAACTGGTTGACAGTGATACGATCACCCTGTTTACCAGAGGTATCTGGGAAAACGTGGATATAGGCGAAATGACGGATGCCGTCAAAGACGCCAAAGAACCGCAGGAAGCATTAAATAATGTGGAAGACCTGCTGCTGTCACGGCAGCCTGCCAACCTTGAAAACTACACTTTGGCTACCATCTTTGTGGACAAGATATATCAAGATCCCGGCAGGCGCAAAGCGCTAATCAGAAAGATAATTTATACATCCATCCCGATAATCATAATAATTATTATTATCCTCATTTTCCTTTATTTCCGGCACGAACGCCGGGCAGAAGCGGCAGCCGCGATGGCCGGACATATAGCCGCCGGGCAGACGCTGCTGTCCGAAAATAACTATGTCCGGGCAGCTGAAGAATACAAGACAGCACGTGATATTGCCCGGAATCTGAAACTGGAAAACGAACAACAAACCCTGGACAATTATTATAAAACAATCGATCTTATTGTCGCCGCCGACGCTGCTTTCCAACAAAAAGACTTTATTCATGCGGCCGAGAAATATCAGGCAGCCCTTGATTCCTCCTATTATGCCGACCATCTGGGTGAAGCCTATATAACCAAACAGCAGCGGTTAAACAGCGACTATATGAATGTCGTCGAACTTATGCAGTCAGGTGACCAGAAACTGGAATACAATGATTTGGAAGGCGCCCGGAAATTCTATTTGGAAGCCAAAGTGATTGCCACCAAAATATATTTTACCGATGCCCGCAAAGAAGCAGCGGAAAAACTGGCAAAACTGGGTGACCAGATGAAAGAAGACGACAAGAAGGTCAAAGGGCAGGAGGCCGCCGTCTACGAGCAGCAGGGAGACCGCAGGGCACAAATGGGCGACTATCAAAGCGCGATTACTATGCTGACCATGGCTTCCGGAATGTATGATCAAAGCGGTAACCACGATAAAGCCGGTGCGCTGCAAAGAAAAATCTCCGCCATTGAGGACAGAATGACGGCGGCAGACAAAGAGGCCATGCAGCGAAGCCTGGCAGTTGAAGGCGAAAGATATGAAAGAGAAGGCGATACTTCAGCTCTAAATAATGACTATGATGGCGCGCTGGATCAGTATGGGCTGGCAATGAGTCTCTACGACGAAAGCGGTAAGAAAGAAAAAAGCGTGCTGTTGCAAAAGAAAATTGACAATCAAAATGAGCGCAAACGAACTGCCGAAAAGTTTGACATGCAGCAAAGAGGCATGGATTTGGAGAAACAGGGGGACCAGGCTGCCGCTCAGTCCCTGTTTGACGACGCCCGGAACTTTTATGGCTTAGCTATGGAATCCTATGGTTCGGTGGGATTGTCGACCAACGTCAGTATAGTTCAGAAGAAATTGGACACCCTTGGCCAAAAACTCACATCTTTTGAGCAGCAGAAAAATAAAGCAGCCGGTTATGTAGCCGAAGCGGATGAAAGGACCCAAAAGGGAGAATACGTCCAGGCCAAATATCTGTATACCCTGGCTAAGGAAATCTATCAGCAGCTGGGACTCAGACAGGAAGAAGATCAAATAAACAAAAAACTGCGACAGTTAACCACACTGTCCAACGGAAAAGTGTGATGACCTGACCGAAAGGGGAGCCGCCATGAAAGAGCAAATAACCGCCAAACTGAACAATATCAGCAATCTGGAAGACAGACTGACACTCAAGGATGTCTTAAATGATGTATTCCTAAATCTGTATGAACACAGTGAAACAATGTATCAACAGTTAGAAAACCGAGTATTTGCAGAAATGGCGGGAGAGCTTGATTGCTATGATGTGTATACCACGGCAGCTCCCCGGCAGGAAGTTGACCCGGTACACTATTTTTTGCGGCCCATGTGCCTGGAAGATATGACAGAAAGACAATATGACATGGCCAATATCACTGAAACAGCAATCAGCGTAAATCAATATTCGCTGATGAAAGTTTTTTTCTGCTGTGACTACAGGCAATTAAAACCAATCCTGAACGGCAGCCGGATTTTCAGCGGGACAATTATTACCGACAAAGGTCTGATTGACGCCAGGTTTACTTTGCGGCAGGATACGGGATACCTTGAGCAGATAACTAAACTATACCGGACGTTCTTAAATAACAACATCCCCTGGAAAACGGTTAACCATCCCTACATATTCCGCTTTGCTGCAGTGATGCTTAAAGATTGTGATCGGTATCCGGAGGGCGATGAAACCGTCAAGGAAATCAAAGTTGATTTCGCCGAATATGGCCCCCATGTCCGTTATGATATCGTACCGCTGTGGAATATTGAAACAGTGCAGCTCAAAAGTACCGGCGTGTTTCCCATGCCCTGTCAAAGCAAAATCAATTTTGAACATTGCATTTCCTTAAAAGATGTTGGTGTCGATGACGGTTACTTAGCCATCTATACCGACGAAGATATCAGCTATATCCGCCGCACGAAGGATGAATTGGTGCTTGTCGCCCCCCGGGAACAGTGCATTATGTGGGATGTAGTCAAGATTATCAATCCGGCGGGAAAAAACGAGAAACAGCAGTATCCACTGGTATCTAACGCCAGAAGACGGGATTTTAGCGACATAATGGCCGGAAAAAGTCCGCGTGTAATCAAAACCGAAGCCGAGCTGAGGCGGTTGATCAGCTCTTATGACGCGGCCAAATATCTCAGCCTTGAACGGATAGCAATTATCCCCCGCGGCCAATCCGGAGAACAAGACAGCGCCAGCTATGAAATGAACTTTTTCATTACCGACGAAATCCGCCGCGCCGACTATCAGAACAAACTCATGCTGTACTTTACAACTACCGGCAGCGACAACTATCTTATTTGCGACCTGATGAGCTTTGTCGTATCCGAAGTGCAAATGTATTATCCGGAATACAAATGTGAGGGAATCATCCTATGAACTACATCTGGGATATGGCTATCAAGGCTGCCCGCCAGGGAGTGGCCAGCAGTAGCATAACTTTTGTGCCTGCCAAAAGCTGCAGCCCATATATGGAGCTGTCATTTGAAGATATCAATACAGTTTTGCTGGGTGAGACGGCAACCGTAGAAATCAATCCTTTCTACCGTTTCTGCGATATATTCAAGCAAATGCTGAACATCAACTTTTCCGACTACACCGAACTAAAAACACTGCTTTTTGATATAATCATGCATTACCTGCTTATCATTGATTGCTACCAGGGTCTCAATAAACGCGAATATTATGCCAAATTCATCAGCTGTGATATAGCCAATAGCGTTTTTGGACGGCAAATTCAAGAAGACATAACGGTGTTTACCCAGGAGGAACTTCATAGTATCCTGAGCAGCATTATCGCCCTGTACCGCACAAGCGCCTCTATTCATTTGTTTAAACAGGTTGTACGCAAAGTCTTTACTAACAGTATTATCTATTACCGGAGTGAAGACATTCCCGAAATATTAATCTATCTCGGCGCCTATGAAACCAACATCACCCGGCGGAAAATCGATACTATCATGGCGCTGTTCCTGCCTCTTGGCTTTGCCTATCGCCTTTACTGGGAAAAGCATTTCGGCATCATCGGCCTGGAACCAACCATGCATATTGACAATATTGTTATCTATTGAGGTGAAAATCATGCCAAGCTACACCTACAAAATCCATAAAAACAACCAGCCAACCATCAAGGCCAAAAAATATGTGCGTAAAGAACTGGAACTTATGACTACCCATCAGCTGCGGGAAATCTGTGTCAAGGAAAAGCTGGTAGTCAGTATGATGGGCTCACTGGAACGTCATGAGCTTGTCGAAATTATCATGCGTTACCGGGGCGCGAGCGAACACTTGTTAATTACCGAGAATGTGCCAGGCGGCCAGGAACGGCTGGAAGAACTGACAAAACGGATTGACAAATATCTGGACGACAATAAAACTGTGGAAAATCCCTCACGGATCATTATTTATGAAGGTCTGGATACCGATAAGTACGACCGTTTTGTGATAAATGCCCCGGGCCTGTTGGAAGAATCCAATGTGCTGTTGGTGAGTGGAGCCAGAGAGTTATGCGCCGTATTTAATCTTGTTGCCGACAAGAACATACCCGGGCGGTTTTACCTGACCCGCAAAAGCTGTCTGCCGGCCAGGGAATCCAAACACAAACACTATAGCCTGCTTTACTTTCGCAAAACGGAATCCGAGCTGATCTACAACCTTTACCATGATGATACAATTCCCCTGCCGCGCAGTCTCAAATGCTATAAGCTGCCGCTGTTGGACTTCGAGATCAAACAGCCGATCGAGACTTCACAGCCGTTGGCGATAGATTTTGGTACCACCAATACAACAGCCGGACTCTACCTTGAACGGGAGCTGTACAACGCCATCGATAAGGGCGGCGCTGAGGAAAACCTGCTTAAACCCGGCGAAATAAACCTGGTGGAAGTCTTTAAGGAGACTGAGACAGGCGAAATCCTCACCCCCCTCATTCCCTCGGTAGTGGGGATCTGGAATATCGGCGAGAACGATAGTGAAATAGAATATATCTTCGGCTATGAAGCTGTCAAGCTGGCCCATACCAACTATATTCACGAAGGCTTTTGCGTGTTTTTCGACATCAAACGCTGGATCAGGGACTATGAACGTGAGGAAGAAATCACCGACATAAAGGGACGGCGCATCTATAAAAAACGTAAAGAAATCATCAAAGCATTTCTGGGATACGTCATTGCCCTTGCTGAACAACGCTTCAAATGCAGCTTTAAGACGCTGCACATTTCTTCACCTGTCAAAGAAAAGCAACGCTTCCTGGATCTCTTTGGGGAAATACTTGTCAACAAGCAACTGGAAACCGCAAACATGCTTGACGAGGGAGCGGCGGTTCTTTTTAACACTATCTCCGGCTTCATTGAAAGAAACACCAACCGTCACCTTGACAAGGAAATGCACCAGGCGCTGGTCATTGACTGCGGTGGTGGTACCACCGACCTCTCCTCCTGCGTGTTCAGTATTGAAAGCCAACGGGTGTCTTATAAAATCGATATTGAAACCACCTATGAAAACGGCGATACCGGCTTTGGCGGCAATAATCTGACCTTTCGCATCATGCAGCTCATTAAAGTCGCCCTGGCGGAAAAAATCACAAAAGCGGGAACTACAAAAGTACAGGATATCCTGAACAGCTTTGACAGTGACATCTACCGCCGGGTGGACGAGGAAGACATCGCCTCCGTCTATGCTGCCCTTGATATGGCCTATGAACGAGTGGAACATATCATTCCCACCCGGTTTAAAAACTACGAAAGCGGTAGTCCGAAAGAGTATTTCAAAGTGAAAAACAACTTTTACTATTTATTTCAGATGGCGGAACAAATCAAAACAAGCATCTTCACCGGCCATCGCTTTCAACAGATTATCCTGGGAAATGAACCAAAGCCCCGGACAGAAATCGGCTATCGTCAGGAAATCTGCCCCCGGCCGGACACCAACACAAAAATCATTGAAACAGGCCGCTGGCGTATGGCCATAGCTGACGAAACTTCTCTGAAAAGCATCCGCGATATTCCTGCCGTCACTTTTACCGTTAATGACATTAATCTGCTCCTGAAAGCAGACATCTATGAAATTATCCGCAAGTTCATCGAACAGCCTTACAAGCAGGGACAGCTCTTAGACTACAGTATCATCAAACTTACCGGGCAGTCCTGCAAAATAGCGCTGTTTAAAGATGCTCTCAAAGAATTCATTCCCGGCCGGATTATCGAATTCGGCACCCACGAAAAGAGCGATGGCCAGGAACTCAAACTCTCCTGCCTGCGCGGCGCCATCAAATACCTGCAGGCCAAAACCGGCGGCTATGCAGAAGTCACTATGCGTCACCGTCCGGCGGCCTTACCCTACACTATTACTGCCGCTACTCATACCGGTGATGAAAAAGTGCTTATCACCCGGTACAATAACCAAAACATTGGCGGGCACATTTCCCGCTTTGTCGAAGGCGTTGCCCTAAAACTCCACCTTAAAGACCTCAAGGGTCAGGAATGCTATACCTATGTCTACGAAAACCGGAAAGAAGATTTTAAACAAGTAACTTATGCTGATATCCAGGTCAAATATGGCAGTAACATCATTCAGGACGAAACTGACAATATCATCGACAATGAAGTCAAATTTTTCGTCTGGCCGAAAGAAAGACACTGGGGTTTTATTGTCGTACCGGTACTGCGCCAGCAAAGCAACCTCTATCTTGGCCGGGAAGAATTTTTCCCCTTCGAAAACGATCAATGGGAGACGAACTTCTTTGATGGACTGAAATAACAGATAAATAAGGAGCGTCAACATGTTCATCGACAAATACCCGAATTTTACCACCGGACGAGTATTAAAACATGAAATGCTAAACCTCATACGCGATTATCCGCGGGAATATGTAGACATACTCTACAGCGATTATGCCGACGGCATCATTGCCGGCTGCGGCCTGACTGTCAACAGTGAAACCATCACTATCGCTCCCGGCATTGTCCGCTTTCGGGGCAAACACTTTACCCTTGCTGAAAAGACGGCTTTACCCTATACCGCCACCGGCCAGGACACCATCACAAAAATCCATTTCGGCAAAGCCAAAGAAAGCGGGGACTATTTTATCCATCAAGGTGAAATTATCAGCACTCCTGGTCTGAAAATTGCCGAAAACGAACTGGAACTCTGCCGCTTCCGGCTAAAAATTGGCGCCAGACTGCGGGATATCTACCAGGATTTCGCGGACCTCGGAACGGAATATGATACCGTAAACATCATCAATGTTTCCTATGCCGCTCCCGGCGAACCTACCATCTCCCCGGTCATAACCCGCCGGTTCGCCCAGGAAGCGTTCAATTACCGGCCGGTCCATCCCTTCGACTATGTATTCATCAGCCAATGCGCCCAGGGCGCCCCTGTGGCCCGGATGCTCATCACCGCCTACACAGCCGCCCGGTTGGGAGTGGTAACGACAGACAGCACTAACCAGGACATCCACCGCCATCTCACCAGAATCCTGGATGACCTCCGCCACGGCAAAGACATGGTCACCGCCGGAGGCCGCGGCGTCGGACGGCGAATCCTGGTCGACTGAGCAAGACAATGCGCCCGTCGGGCATCTGTTAGGCCAAGCGCGTAGACTGCAGCCCGGCAGTCTGCGCCCATTAATAGACATACAGCAATAACCAGGTTTATTGACCGGAGAATTCTCGACAATTTAGGGGGACAACAAATACATGTATAAAAAGTATCTGATGCTACTTGTGAGCTTAATCATTCTTGCTCTATGCGCAGGCTGTGGCGATCCTGTAAAAAGTGATCTGGAAGCATACCTGAACTTTGAGATGGGTATCCAAAAAGAGGCGGAGGACTTATCCCTGGATGTTGCAGGCAACCTGAAAAGTGTCGGCCACAGCAAGGATGAAGCCCTTAAAGCCTTTAAAGATGCCACCCAAAGACTGACAGAATATGCTGATAAACAAAAAGGCTATCAGCCCAAAACCCAGGAAGTTCAGAATATTCATGGCAAAATGACAAAAATGCTTGACGATACATTGGAGGTATTCCAACAACTTACCATCCTTGTCGAAAATGACCCTAAGCAGCCTACTAAAGAAGACCTTGATAAATTAAACCAAAAACAACAAGAAATCATCACCCTTACCAAAGAATACAGGAATGATTTATACAAGCTGGCTGAGCAGAAAAAGGTAGAAGTAAAACTGAAATTTTAAAACAAATTGACTTGGCAGAAAAGTGTCTGGTTCAGCACTGATTCATTAAAAATGCGTTGTATATGAAAAATAATATAAAGCATTGTTAGAATTCTCTGGTGGATAAACTTGGTTATGATTTGTTACTCTCATCAAACAAGGAGGTGCTTTATGGCCCGTCAATATATGGATGAAAAAATTCTCAGCATCAAGCGCAATCTGGAAGACGAAAAAGCACGCGCAGCGATGCAAGAAACCATCGACAAGGAAATAGCCGCCCAGGACATTTCCAGCGGGCAAGTTGTCATTTACGGCGCAATAGTTCCCTTTGCCCCCCGGGAACTGCTGGACGGCAGACTGACTCTGACTGTGCCAGAGGATTGGACCGTTATGTCGCCGGAAGTGGCCAAAATCAAATACCCGCTTGGATCACAGCCGCCTATCATTCTTACCGATCCAACCATCACAATCAACATTACCGTTAACCATATGGCTGTTCCCCTAAAACAGGATCCGACCGACATTGCTACATTCGTCGAGTTTATGAAAAGAGTAACCGATAAATCTGTCAAAGCTCGCTTTTTCGACGATGGTCTGGCGCAAAACGAAGAAACTGGTCTGTTCATAGGCTGGTATGAATATGCAATATTCAACTGGGATGGTGATAATCTCTACAACTTCGTGTGCGCCACTTCGCTGGAAAACCGGGCTTTACTTATGAGCTTTAACTGTCTTAACGAACAAAAACCCCGCTGGAAATCCCTTGCCGAGGATATATTGCTGACATTAAAACTTACCGGCCGGGACATGAAACCAACCGGTGACAAGGAGGAAAAAACATGACCATAAAACAAGGTGGATCTTTTAGCCCTGCCATTGCCGTACCAGGTGGATCCTTTGCAAGTATGGACAGCAAACCGGCAGCATTGGGTATTAACAGTCTTCCTGACTTGTCCGGCTTTGTCAAGTCAGCCTCCGGGCTGGGACTGCTAAATGATGGCAAGACCGCCGGACTGACTTCTTTTCTTAACAATGCCGCCGGCGCCGGTGCCCTGTCAGTAGGCAAACTTACTGCAGATGCTGTTTCCAATTGTATAAATACTGCTGTAACTGCTGGGGTACTCTCATCCAGCCTGGCTGATTTTAATAAAGTGGGGAACCTGTTAGGGACAGGCAAAGAGCTTGGTCTTACTGCCGGCAACATCACCGACCGTCTTGCGGCGATAATGGATAAGGCGGAAAAGTTCGGTATTACTCCCGAATCCTTTGCCACAGGCCAGACCGGACAAACGGATAATGGACCACTGCCCTCCGTCGGACCGGCAGTTACTGGCCATAAGCTGCGATTTTCCCCCTTTGAACTGTCTGAAATTCTCGATGTACGCTTGTCCCAGGGAATTAATCAGCACGCCACACTCTATGTTAAAGGGGTCCTCGCTCCGTTTGAACAACAGGACGGTACGCAACAGGCTCAAGCTGACCGGATAATTCAAGAGACAAATGCCGGCAAAGCCGCCGCATTATATAGTCTTGATGAAGAAGGAAATGTCGAAGTCCTCTTCCAGGGCCTTATTTTAAAGGTAAAGCAAATACAGACCACTGACCTGAAATGCATCGAGGCTGAAATTATCAGTCCAAGTTATCTCCTCGATATCAAAAAAAATAGCCGCTCCTTCCAGCGTCTGACTGCCACCTATGACGACATAATCAAGATCGTCACAAATGGTCAGGCCGAAGTCAACAACTGTACTGAAAATAAGCAAACAGGCAAACTTATCGTCCAATATAAAGAGACGGACTGGATTTTTCTGTGCCGTATGGCTTCACATTTTAATACCGGTCTTGTACCGGTAACCAATTCTGAAAAAGCGCAGATCTACTTCGGCATGCCCCAAGGCAGGGAAGCCAAAGCGATCAGCGTCGCCGCATACAGTATCCAAAAAAGCCTTGACGACTACCAGACGACAGCTGCCAACGATATTACCCACTCCAAGCCCAGCCTGAATGATGGCGACTTCATTTCCTACCAGGTTGACAGCTTCGACCGCCTGGCTGTCGGCGATCTCGTAACCTTTCTCGAACATGACCTCTACGTCAGGGATATTAACGCTGCCCTTGACCAGGGTCTGCTGAAATATACCTATAATCTCGTCAGTAAAGGCGGTTTAATCCAAAAAGACCGGTTCAATGATAATTTAATCGGGGTGTCCCTCATGGGCACAGTAAAAATTATTACCAAAGATCAGATCAAAGCCCACATCGTTGAAATTGACCAGGCATATGATGAAGGAACCGACTGGTATTTTCCATATTCGACGGTATTCTCAAGCCCGGGCGGTTCCGGCTGGTATTGTATGCCTGAACCGGGTGATACTGTTCGCATTCACTTCCCCGACCACCGGGAAGAAAACGCTGTGGCATCAAGCTCTGTCAACCGCGACGAATCCCTGCAGCGTCAGCAAAGCGCCGGAAACGGTGGTGGAAGCGGCGGCGGTGGTCAGGACGAAGAACCCCGTTCCAACCCGGACATTAAATGCCTGAGTAATAAAGATGGAAAACAAATTCTGCTGACTCCTGATGGGATTTATATAATCAACCAGGACGGTCAAACCTTTATCAACCTTACCGACGCCGACGGCATAACTATCGTTAGCGCCAAAGATGTCAGTATTACCGCCAAAGAAAACATGTATATAACAGCGGAAAAAGAATTATTGATCTCGGCTGGTAAAAACCTGACCTTAAAAGGCAGCGACTCAACAATAACAATGGATGACAGCAGTGTAATAAAAATTGAGGGCAATCAGGTGAAAGCCAACTAACAACAGGAGTGATAGTATGACCCGCGAAGAAGCCCAACAGCATTTCTGGCAGACCTGCGCCCGGGAGATGTGCCGGCAAGCCCTGCAGATGACCGACCAGTACTATCGTCAACACAAAGACAGGCTGGCTGACGAATTCGCCCAGGTATTCAGCGAATTTTGCCGTAAAATCCGGCGATTTCAGAATTCCGGCCGTAAAGGAAAAATCGGTACGATATGCTGCTCTATGTTATACACCGCCCTGATGCAGGAACAACCAGCCTGGCGGCTTGATGCCTATGATGATAATTACTACTTTGATGAGCAAGAATGCGCGGCATATTTTAATACTCCCTGGCTCTATACTCCTCTTTATGAAACCTGTCGCCACCTGCAGCAAATGAGTAAAAAATACGCCGGCAAAATAAACCCCGGCTATATAGATAGCATTAAGCGGCGACAAGCATTTAAATATATACCCTATCCGGTACTTGTTGCCAGACAGGGCCTGAAGCAAGCCGTTCAAAGTCCGGAATTTGCTGCTATTGACAAAGAAGAAACAGTCAACATCCGGTTGGGGGAATACCACGATATCAGTGAAGTGATATATTGCTATGATGTATCCCGCAAAAACAACGCAGAAATCAGAAAATGGCTGGAGAAAAAACATGATGACTATTTCTGCAGAGTATTAACTGACCTTGATCTTTCCTCCGGCGATTACAGCGGCATCACCTTAAGCTACAGCCGCCTGACCAAAAGCATTCTAAGACAAGTCAATTTGCAGGATACTGTTCTGTATGGCACTGACTTCAGCCTCTGCGTCATCGAAGACAGTAACTTCTCAGCCAGCCTGCTGCATGGCGCCATATTTGACGGCGCAGTAATCAGCCGGACAACATTGGAAGATAGCTATGCCTCCCAGACCGACCTCCATGACGAAGATAGCGAAGATCAAATGCTTATCGACATACTGGCAGGGGCAAGCTTTTGCGGCAGCCGGCTGACAGAAGTAAATCTTTCATACTGCGATTTGGACAATACCGACTTCACCGGTGCAACGCTGAATAGTGTTTCCTTTCGATACAGCAGCGCAGCAGGCATTAACTTTCAGGATGCCGTACTGACCGGCTGCGATTTTCGCGGAACCGATCTAAGGGATGCCCAATTTCAAAACACGATAATTACCAACTGTCAATTTGAGGGTGCCTATCTGGAAAACACCTGTTTTTCCGCCGGTATCGACCTGGATAACACCGGCTTGAACGATGAGCAAAAAGCTGAGGTCACTGTTTCATAAGAGTGAAGGAGTACTAAGAACAATGGAATATTTTATTCTAGCCCAAGACAGGCGGGTAACCGCTCTGGAAATACCGGCCGGACTCATTAAAGCTGTTCCGCCGCGAATTGTGCGAACAAAAAGGGACAAAAAACCGGCTGAAGTCATGTCCTTTCCTGTCCATAACAAACCCGACAGTGAATATCCTGCCGTAATCGACAGGCCGGTCTTTATTTTAGCAAACACCGCAGTAAAAGAGATATTCAGTAAATATGACCGGGACATCCTGTTTACTCCGGTCATGTTCAATGACATAAAAAATCAGGAACAACACCTCTATTGGCTGATGAACGTCAAAGCAGCCGATTGCCTGGCGGCCGAAACCGTTTTTTACCCCAACCACACGCTATGCAAACTGGTACTTGACGAAAGCAAAATAATCCAAAAACCTATCTTCAAAATTGGTGGAGTACTTGAAGAATATCTGGCCATCCGTCTTGACGTTGCGGAAAGTCTCTTGCGGCGGGACACCATATACGGAATCACCCTAAAACCCATCCTTACCAATCATAAAGAGGAGTGAAGAAAATGGATGTAGAGGATTCCATTAGAAGTCTAAAAGAAATTGACGGGGCAGGAAACGAAAGCTATGTAGTCAGGGGAGCAAAAACCAGATGCTCACAAGGCAGTGAACCCAGCCGGCTGAATCTTCCGCAATGCCATGGAGTCTATCTGCGTGAAAAGCCCCAGCTAAATATCATGGACTTTCAGCCGATGATTAATATCCGGCCTTTCGGCTATTGCCGCGCCCAGAACGGACCGTGCACACCGGTGGTGCTCGGACCATGGCAGCTGGGGAAAGACAATGTGCTTATTGACGAACAAAATGCTCTTTTAAACAAAAGCATCAATTTCTGCGCCCGTGGTGGTGAAATTACGATAACTGATGACGGACAAAGGTTGTGATGACGAGATGACAACAACCCAGCAAGCTTTTACCTACGGCGATATTACCTATACCCTGCCGGTAGAACTGCAAAGCCTTGTTAATCTGACTTTGGTCCAAGCCATTGGCGACCATGTGGAAATATCCCTGACAGGCATTGCCCCGGAGACACTTACCGTCAAAGACATTGAAAAAGTCACTCCCCAAGCCCCTGTTGAAATAAACCTGGCCGGCCGTGATCAGCCCTATTTTGCCGGTATGTGTACAAACGTCACACTGAACTACCAGGCCGGGGTCAAAACCGTCCACATTACCGGACGTTCCTGGACCTATCTGTTGGATATCACCAAAAAATCCCGCTCCTATCAGAAACTCAATATTCCCTATGAAGAGCTGGTAGCCGACATATTAAAAGACTACCCAGAAAAAGACTACCGCATTATTTTGCCTGACGGCGGACAATACAGCACCTTTGCCGTTCAATACTGGGAAACCGACTGGCAATTCCTCAAACGTCTTGCTGCCCGGGAAGGCACTGTTCTTATCGCCGAGTACGCCGACAAAAACCACCGTCCCCGCTTCTGGCTGGGAATACCCAAAATTTCCGCGAAACCATTGCCGGCAACCCCGGAACAAACAGCCTGCCGAGATATTAAACAATATCTTGACATTGCCGGCAACAGAATCGATACGGTTCAGGAAACTGACTTCACCACCTATGAAGACTCCGGCTATCAAATCCTGCACTTGGGCGAAACCGTTGACTACAATGGCAGACAGCTCACCATTGTTAAAATCATAACCAGACTGGATAAAGGCCTGTTAAAACACACCTATACACTGGCCTCCTCAGAAAAAATGGCCATGGCCGCACCGGACAATGAAAACCTTACCGGTGTTGCCTTAAGCGGTAAAGTCCTCACAAGCGGCAACATCCACTCGAAAGTACATCTGGACATCGACGAAAAGCAAGATGTGGCAACCGCCACCTGGTTTCCCTACTCCGCCGCCACCAACAATCAATTATACTGCATGCCCCATAACGGCGAAGTCATTAACCTCTACTTCCGCGACGGCTATGAAGAAAACGCCATTGCCATCAGCGGTGCGCGGTCAAATGGCCAGACTTGTGAAAAGACGGGAGATTATAACAACCGCTACTTCACCAACTTTGAACGGAAAGAATTCTTTTTCTCCCCTAACACGCTATCCTTCACTGCTGACGAAAGCGCCGCCAGCAAAATAACCATCAGAATGACCGACGCCGAAGGCACCGCCATTGACAGTGTCCAGCAAATCGGCATCAGCGGCGGCATAAATATTAAGCTGGAAGCAGAAAACATTGCCATAGAAGGCGTGCTTGGCACCTACATAACCTGCGGTGACAACGTCAGCATCATCCTAAAAGAAGATGCCGATATCTTTGGTCCAACAAAAATACATATGAACGGCAGAAATAAAATCAAGCAGTCCGAGCTAGAGACGCAAGTGGAGACAGTGGAACATGGGATAGATGACTTCAGAGAAGAACATCCCTACCTCATGGCCGTTGTGGAAATGACCCCGCTGGGATCACTGGTCGACGCCTATGATGCCTATAAGTGCATCAAAAAAGGCGACTGGGCAGGCGCAGCACTCAACGCCAGCTCTGCCGTCATTGGCATAATCCCCGCCGGCAGAGTAGCCACCAAAGTCGCCAAAGGAGCCATCCAAGTGGGACTGGCAGGAGGCTCGGTTGCCCACGCTTATGGCGCATTTTAAAAAAACCACGCGAGGGATTTTAAATTAGAAAAAGATGGAGAGGAAGAGGAATGAACATATGGTATAAACATTGTGGGAAACTGGATAATTTGGTAAAATTAAGAGGAGAAATGCTGCTATGAACCTTAGTAAGATAGGGAAAGCAGTAGCTAAGGGCGGGGAGGCTATTGAAGGGGCCGAGAAAACGGCAGTAGAAGCCTCCAAGGCTGAGCGGGCAGCGGCAAGACTGGCTAAAGGCGAGGAAGCAGTAGAAGTTGCTGCCAAGAGGACCGCCAAAATGGTCGTAAGAGACATCGTAAAAGTTGGCGCTAAAAAAGTAGGAAGAAAAGTAAAGAAATTAAATGATGAAGCAAGAGAGATGCTTAAAAGGGCTAAGAACAAGGGGCCGAGAAAGGCTCATTTCGACGGTACCCATAAGCTAAAACCAAATGCCACGTATAAAGTTAATGGATATACCTATAATACGGATCATCTTGGAAGAATAAAAAGTGCAGAAGGAAATTTGAAACTCAAAAACGGTACTAGAAATGCAACTCATCAAAGGAAAGCTGGCGGTACTGATAGGCTAAAAACCGATGATGGTGGTCATTTAATAGGAACGAGGTTTGATGGTTCTGGTAAAATTGATAATATTGTTCCAATGAACTCAAACCTAAATAGAGGTGAGTTTAAAAAATTAGAAAACTCATGGGCGAAAGCTCTAGAAAATGGACAGAAGGTAGACGTTAAAGTTACTCCAGTATATAAGGGAGACTCGTTGAGACCAGATAGCTTTAGGGTAACTCAGACTATTGATGGAATAAAGAGTAATAAGATACTTAAGAATATGCCAGGAGGTTAAATGATGAAGACTCAAGTCATGGAAGAACTGTTCGAGAAGATAGCAAATAAAGCAAACGAAATGATACCTGAAGACTGGGATAAATTGTTCATGTATGCAGAAGTGTCGGAAGGAGCTTCAGAGGTATTTTTCTATTATTATCCCAAAGGAAAAAATACTCCAATCTATAGTCTTGATGTTGTGGACGTTTTCGAAATAAATGAAGATGAATTTGACGAAATGTCCATGGAACTGAACGATTATTTTGAAGAACTAAGAGAAGAATTCAAAAAAAATAAACAAGAGCCATGGACAAATTTAACGCTCACTCTTGAGAGTAACGGGAAGTTCAACATTGATTACGACTACACGGATTTGTCAGAGGCGGATAGTTATGAGCAACACATTGTCTGGAGATATAAGCACTTAGGAATGCAGCCTTCACCTGATAGAAAGAGAGATGTAAAAATAATCCAAGAATATTTGAAAAAGAAGGAAGCGTAGGGACGGTTTGTATGCTTCCCTGCTATAATAGTAGATATGATTATGAGGCTAACTGATGTATGAAGTCTGTTGGCCATTTTTTTTGTTTGTTAAAATACAAGAATTGAAACGCTTGGGGTCTACCAATTTCTATGGTAGATCCCGACAGCAACCTCCGATGGCAAAAGCCCCTACACCTGGTTGGTGCGGGGGCAATGGAGAGGATTCGATATAGAGGTAACGGTTTGCGGCAGTTAAGTACCTCTTGCTTTTTATCATATTCCGTTTCTGCGAAAATGGTGATAAATGCAGTAATGAAAAGACCATCGTCAGAAGACGATGGTCTTTAAGTATGGTGTTTAAATTGAGCATGAACTGGATTCTTCACCGATACAGCAAAAGAGAAGAAGAATAATTATTATAAAAATAATAAAGAAACCACCACCACCGTGTCCACATCCACCAAAACCCATATAAAGTACCTCCTTTTTAAAATCTAGTTTAGTTATAGGGTTATTGTATCGTATGCTGATGTAGGTGATTGTGTGAGTCGAAGCCCATTCAAAAGTTAAGAGAAAGACGCGGGGATGGTGGTGCTACCTTACAGGTGTAAGTTTTCACTAGAAAAAATAGTTAAACAATTTCAGAAATACGTTCAACTTCAGTAGCAGAAGAAGCAAGTTCCTCCATAGAAGCTGAAATCTCTTCTGCGGCGGCAGCTTGCCGTTCTCCTAGCATAGCTGTATTTGTTAGGGTATTCACAACTGTAACTGTCTCAGTTTTTACTGACTGCAGGATTGTTTTGATACTTTTTACTGCATCAGAACTGTTATCTGCCATTTTTCGGATTTCACTTGCTACTACTGAAAAACCACGTCCATGTTCTCCAGCTCTAGCGGCTTCTATAGCTGCATTTAGTCCTAGGAGATTGGAGCTTGCGGCAACATCACTAACAAATTTTAATATCTCATCCGTTTTACTTATTTCGCTGAGTGCTTTTTCGCCGGCTTCTTTGCTATTTTCAAGATCATTTGCTAAATCGCTTGCAGTTGATGCCAATTCTTGGGCCGTTGCAGTTAATTGCTCCGAGGTTGCCGCTATGGATTGAGCTGCTTCGTGCAATGTTTGCTGAGTTTCCAGGCTGAGTCCAATACCTATTGTGCCGACTATTTGACCGGAATCGTCGGCAATTGGTCTCGTAATCGCTCTAACAGAAAAGCCGTACAGTTCTTTGGGTAATATGACATTAATTTCTTTTTTTGTTTGTAAGCATTTATCTGTAGAACCACCAGCTGCGGCCTTTTGTCCCTCTTTTATACCTAAATTAAAGGTATTGGCTGATAAATACTTTACAATTATCCCTTCATGGTCAGATATCACGATACAGCTATCCATTGGAACCAATTTTTGAAATATCGGAGCTGAGTTAATTATTACATCTAAATTCGGCATCGAGTTTCCTCCTAAAAATACATTTGTTTTACCTTTGTCGCTATTATTTGACAATGTTCTTAAATATCCTGCTTACTTGTTAATCTATTCACGTAAAAAGTTTATTAATTTTTTTCATCCAATAAAAAAATTTCCAATCATAAATTTATAAAACTAGCATTTACGCAAAAAACATTAAGATAATGAAGAATTTAGGCTATGAGATGGGTTCTCGCAGACAGGCTGTTATGTTGTAACTTTAAATAGTAACGTCATCAACGAAGGGGAAGCCTTCTCTTATTTTTTCAGTATGCGTATCATCCTGGCTATGGCCACGGCAATTCTACGACCATATTGTATTACCCCCAAAAACTCCTGAAATTGATCTAATGTCACTGCTTTCAGCATTTCGTTTGTTTTTATAATGCTGTCTTCCCTGATCTTCTTTGCTTTTTCTATTATAGTGACTAGATTGCGTGAATGAGTAGCAAGGTTCATTAATTGATCATACATTTGTTCCCATAACGTTCTTTGCGTATCAGTGTCAGAATCTGTGACATCGATCCTTTCTCTAAAGACGTAGTATTTCCACGCTTCAAATACAAGCACAACTGGCAACGCAATTGACATCGTTACAGTCATGATTTTTAAAGTTAAAGGGTTAGAAGCCGAATTGTAAATCGTGAGGCTCCAAGCCGGGTTCAGGCTCGATACAATAAATCTGGGAAACAGATCAGTGAAGATGGCGGCAATAACAGCAATAATTGCAGCGGTGCTGAAAATAAAACTTTGTATATATTGTTGATTCGTAAGCCGTTGACGGCACAAAATCAATGCTAAGAATAATGCGGCCAGGGACAAGGCGGAAATAAGTTTTGCGGCTAAATCCGTATACAGGAATGATAGAATAACGAATGCTGCTGATAAAAGTATGGCGTACTTAACGGTAATAAGACCGGTCTTTCTCATTTGCGGTACGAAATGGTGAGCCAATCGCAAAGTGAGGTAAACCGTCCCATGAAGCAAGAATAAAAGTGCAAATAGCAGGCCGCCTGTCAGTGAATATGGACTTAGTAAATCCCCAAAGGTGCCTATGTACTGTTTTTCACCATCTATTGGCAGTCCTGAAATAAGGTTAGTGACCGCGATTCCCCAGAGCAACGCGGGAACAATGCTGCCGGAAAATATGGCCCAGTCCCAAAACTTTCGCCATTTACGGCTGCTGTCCTTATTGCGAAATTCAAATGCTACGCCACGCAAAATCAAGGTTACCAGGATTAGCAGCAGGGCGAGATATAACCCGGAAAATAAAGTGGCATAGACATGAGGAAAGCCGGCAAACAGTACTGCACCGGCAGCAATAAGCCAAACTTCGTTTCCTTCCCATACAGGAGCCATAGTATGAAGTATTGCTTGTTTCTCTTTATCCGACTCGCCGAGGAAGGGGAGGAGCATGCCAACGCCGTAATCAAAGCCCTCCAACAACAGATAGCCAAGAAATAGAAATCCAAACATGAAAAAACATACTGTATTTAAATCCATCATTTCACCTGTCTTGCTCTAGTAGATTGCCGGGGCCCTTACGGATAATTTTGCGGGCGATATACAGGGCTGCTAAGGCGATGCCGGCATACACTATCGAGTATGCAATTATTGAGGTCCATATACTTGCTGATGACACAACTTTGGATACTCCTTTATCTGTTAATAGCAAACCGTAAACAAGCCAGGGTTGCCGGCCCATCTCGGTCATTGTCCAGCCCAGGGTGATGGCCAGGTACGGCAGCGGCAGGCTCCACAGCGTAACTTTCAACAAAGCATTGGAGCATTCAAGCTGCTTTTTCCACCAGTACCAGCAATTAAGAGCGGTAAGGAAAACCAGCCAGAATCCAATGCCGACCATGCCCCGGAAACTCCAGAACAAAATTGTTACCGCCGGTAGATAATACCCTGAACCGTACTTTTCCATAAACTCGGCTTGTAAATCATTCATCCCAGTTACCGGGGCGTTTAAACTGTTATAGGCCAAGACCGAGAGTCCAGCCGGCAATGCCAGCTGATAAGTGTTTCTTCTGTTGTCCTCATCGATAATTGCGAAAGCAACGAAGGGCGCTGGTTCGGCAGTCTCCCAAAGCGCTTCCGAGGCCGCCATTTTCATGGGCTGGGTGTACGCAAGAAATTGGTTATAAAAATGGCCGGTACCAATGACGGAAATTGTTGCCAGCACCGCGCACACCAGACCTAATTTAAAGGACTGCAGGAAAAAGTCTGTATGTTCCTTGTGGAGAATATAGTATGCGCTGACCGCCATAATAAAATATCCGGATAGCACCAACCCGGATATAACTGTATGGGAATATTGGTAAAACAGATAGGGATTTAGAATCACAGCAATGAGATCAGTAAGTTCTAAACGTCCGTTGTTAAGCACATGGCCTACAGGATGCTGCATAAAGGAATTGGCCGACAAAATCCAGAACGCTGAATAATTGGCGGCTAACGCCACAAGCCAAATAAGGACAAGATGAACATTGCGGGAAACCTTGTTCCATCCGTATACCCACACCCCGATAGCCACTGATTCTACAAAAAAAGCGGTTAAGGCTTCGAAGGCCAAGGGTGGTCCGAAAATGCTTCCCACGAATCTTGAGTATTCCGACCAATTCATCCCGAACTGGAATTCATTAACAAGACCTGTGGCAATACCTACGGCGTAATTAACCACAAATAACTTACCCCAGAATTTGGCCATGGCTTTGAAGGTTTGTTTATCTGTCAGGATGTACAAAGTCTCCATTATTGCCACTAATACTGACAGGCCAAGAGTAAGCCCGACAAACCAAAAGTGATATGTCAGTGTGAGGCCGAATTGCAGTCTCGCCAATAGCAAAGCAGTATCATCCACTGTTCCCTCTCCCTGTAAAGCGGTGTCTTTTGCTATATCAAAATTTATAATTAAGTATTTACACTTTTGGTATTTTCTATTAAGGGAATGTTTTTATCAGTAATCTATTTTTATCATAGTAAAATCCTTCTCCGGAATCATTAATATATTATTTCGTCAACAATGTTGGCCTGACGGTCCAGTAAATGTGTTGCGCAAGATATGCAGGGATCAAAGGAGCGTATGATGCGGCCGGGAATTACATATCTGAGCTCAGTTGACGGAATTTCAGTGTCAATGAGAGCAGTTTCGGCCGGCCCGCGGTTATTATACTCGTCTTTAGGCGAAAAGTTCCAGGCTGTCGGTGTAATGATATCATACTTTGATACCTGCTCACCTTCAACGCAAGCATAATGGAGCAGCGCACCCCGCATAGCGTCGGTTACTGCAGTGGCTTGGTTCTGGACGAGCTCTTTCTTTTGGTTAATCGGTGGTTCTCCGGGCTGCAGCTTATGCAGCCACTTCTCTAAGAGTTCGGTTATGAGGAGGGTTTCCAATGAGCGGGCCACAATCCGGTCCATTGTCGAAGTGCCACCCGTGTAGTATCCGTTTATTGTCATACGTGCCAAAGGTCCGCCTTCATAGTGTTGTCCTTGATATAAAATTGCCTTAGTCCAAGTATAAGCTCCCGGCTTATGAGGGGCAGGGCGTACTTCATCCTCCTTCATCCATTTTGCTTGCTCAAAATAGGCTCTGGAGATGTTTTCATGTATATAGTCAAGTTGGGGATTAGTTAACAGGCCATCATTGAGGATGCCGGGTTTCCAAAGCAGGTGGTTATTTTTGTTACCAAACCGGAATAATCCAAAGGATAAAAAGCGGCCAAGTGTTTTACCTATATGAAAGTAATCCTCATAGCATCTTGCGATGAGTTCTGTATCAGGCAGCATATATCGCTGGACAAATTCATGGATATCATGAGTGAGGGCTAAGGCGTGGTTGATTTTATCCGCTGTTGGTGCGACCGCAGCTCCTCCAGGCAAAAAACTATGTTGGTGTGGAGCTTTCCCACCAAAAAGGGCGAGAATCTGATGGCTTTTTTCCGCCGCATGGATAGCTTTGCTATAATGTCCCGCTAAACGTCGATTATCTTCATCGTTAAGGCGGCAGTCAACACAATTTTGGTGCAAAAAGGGTGGCTGGCTCGGCATAATGACAAAATCGGGCAGTCCGAAGAAATAAAAATGGCGGATGTGATTTTGTAAAATATCAGCCGCGAACATGATATTTCGTAAATATTGGGCGTTCTCATCAATGTCATTATCGTATAATTTGTCCAGGAGATAGCTTGCTACAGCACCATGGGCTGTAGAGCAAATACCACAAATGCGCTGGGTTATGTATACAGCGTCTGTAATATGCCGATTGCGCATTATATATTCAAAACCGCGAAACATCGTACTGCTAACATCGGCATCAATTGTTATGCCATTGTCTACTGTCAACTCAACAGTAAGCAAGCCACTTAGACGAGTAACAGGGCTGAACAAAATTTTTTTATGATCCATCATGTCCTCTTTTTCCGGCTACCGGCTGATGCTCGTGCTCAGTTGCCGCAGCCTTATTTTTTTTCGGTAACGGGGAGAAAAAAGGGGCAGACCCATCCGGAAAGTCCTGATTTGTACAACCGATACATGGGGTATTTACCTTTACCGGCCAGCTGACGTGGTTGATCCATTGCCGGTACGGACAGTCGGACCCGGTACGTGGGCCGGAACATCCTTGGGAAAACATGCATTTAATGTCACCTAGTCGCTTGGCGAATTCTTTTTTATCATAGTAGGAGCGGCGCTGGCAATGCCGATGGACGGTAAAACCGTAAAAAAGTTTTGGCCGGTTAAGATCATCCAGTTCTGGTTCTCCAAACATTAGCAAGTAGGCTAGTGTTCCAACGAACCAATCCGGATTTACCGGACAGCCACTCACGTTGATTACCTGCCGCTGCAACACTTGGCTGACACCTACTGAGCCGGTCAGATTGGGGGCAGCAGAGGAGGCTCCCCCGAAACTTGCACAAGTTCCAATAGCAACAACGTATTGGGCTGCTTTTCCCAGGCGGGTTACTGCCTCCAGGGCTGTAATAGGACCATGATCCGTTCGGGCGATAACATTATATATTCCACCGTCTGCTGTAGGTACAGCTCCTTCGACCACCAATGTAAATCTATTATGATAACTTCTGAGGGCATTCTCCAACAGTAAAAACGCATCGCTTCCCTGGGCAGCCATGAAGGTATTACTGTATAAAAGATCAATCATATCTGCAAACACCTGGTTCAAATATGGATATGTCGTATTCATGAAAGCAATGTTATTGTCACCGCTATCACTTGTCTCCAACCATATAACAGGGAGTTTGCCTTTTTGATGTTGCAGCAAATGTTCCTGAACGGCAGGCAATATTTTTGCCGATAACTCATAGTTATCGGTTGCCGCATTTTCCCGACACAATCGCAGAAATTCATCCTTTTCCATTCTCCACCTCAATTAAAGTTTTTACATTATATGAGCAGCGGCTTTTCGTAATACTACAAGACCTTGTAATTAAAAACGAAAACCTGCCATTACCTGGCAGGTTGAGAAGCTTAGCACCCACAGCACCCACAGCGGTTTTTGCTGTACAAGAAGTTCCATTTGACGGAATGCTTAAGCTCATCAGAAATAATTTCAAATAGCATGTCCCTATGTCGTTGGGAACAGAGACCAAACATAATTTTTCTGTACGTTTCAACTGCGCCAAGTTCGCCGAAGATCGCTTGCTGGATGGCCGCGCAGTAGTTGTCAGGCATTTCAAAGTCTTGCTTTTGCTTGGCGACAGGCGGCTCGCAGGTTATCTCCCGGTAAATCATGCGGAACATCTTGAAATGCTTAATCTCATCGTCGCGGATTGATTTGATGATGTCTCGCTGTTCACAATCGGGAGCGATTTCGAGCAGACAATTATAGAACATGCGGTCACTAGTTTCGTCGCCTAATGCTTCCAGTATAAGGCAAAGGGAGCGTTCCAGCTTATCCGGGTCACAGCATTCTAAGCTATCGGGGGAGTACATAAATGTTACCTCCTTCTAAGTTAGCCAAGGGAGAAAGTATAATACTTCAGCCTGCATGGCTATGTTGTTACATTACATAATATGCTTGTGAGACACTTATGGTTCACAATTATTACCGATAGTATTGCAGATATTGGTGATACGGCAAGTGCGCTAATATTCATTAGTAAATTAGTTCTGAAACGACGAAGTCCCTACGGAATCTTTCCGTAGGGACTTCGCATAGGAGATGGTTTCTGTCAATCATTCTTTGGGAAGAATGATTGGAATTACGACAGTTATGGAGGTTCCTTTCCCAGGCTTGCTGGCTAAATGAATTGTACTGGCATGTTGTTTTGCGATCCAACAGGCAATAGACAGACCGAGGCCGGTACCACCGGTGGTTTTTGACCTGGATTTATCCACCCGGTAAAAACGGTCGAATATCCTGGCTTGATCTTCCTCAGGTATTCCAATCCCTGTATCTTGTACCGTAAGTTCTAACTGGGTATCGGTCTTCCTGGAGGCGATAATTATATTTCCGCCCGCAGGCGTATATTTTATGCTATTCTCAATAAAAATTCGCAGAAGCTGTTTGATGGCAAAAGCATCAGCCCAAATGATAACAGGATCGTTCTGACATAGTGTAATTTGATGGTCAGGAGCAATCAGACGTGTTTCTTGCACAACTTCTTCGACTAGTCTTTCCAATTTTAGTGGTTCTTTTTTCAACAGTTGTTTACCTTGGTCAACCCTTGCCAGAAAAAGCAGTTTTTCAATTAAACTTTGCATATTTGACGCTTCTGATATGATTGCAGCAATTCCTTCATCCAGTATGGAAACATCGCGCTTGCCCCAGCGATCAAGCATGTTTGCGTATCCGGAAATAACGGTTACCGGGGTGCGCAGCTCGTGGGAAGCATCAGCGACAAAGCGCTGCTGTTGTTCAACGCCGGCCTGAATTCGATTCAGCATATAATTGATAGTTCTTGCCAGTTCCTGCAATTCATCTTTGCGATCGCTCTCATCAAGTCTTTTTCCCAGGTTATTAATTTCTATCTCTTTGGCAGTGTCAATGATATCACGGATGGGATGAAGGATTCTACGGCTAATGAATACCCCTGAAATGAAAGCAACAAATAACCCAATAAAATTGGCAGCCACCAGATTTCTTGTCAGGACTTTAAGAAAGTGTGCTTCTGCTGACATTCTTCGGATAAACTGCAAATGATAGGTATGGTAATCAATCCAGGTTCGTTCCGCAGCATCGTACTCATCCGTGGTGTTCCCTTGATTGAAATTTAAGCGATGGGAACGTTTGTCATGTTCATTATCCACAATCACCGGTTGGGTAACCGGGTCTAAAGAATCGCTTTCCCAAAGCAGGTTGTCTTGTTCATCAAAAACCCTAAGTATGACTCCCGGAACCAGGAGATTTTGTTCCAACATAGATTTAGTCAATGGATTTCCTGCCGACAAATAGCGTCTAACACTATCCATACTGATAGCCAAATCTTTCTTTGCATCAGCGGAAAAATAATATTGTATGCCAACATGGGTCAGGAAACTAGTGAAGAGGAGGATACAGAATAAGATTAGGGTGTAAAGCAAAGTTAATTTAACAGATATTGTCGCCCGCAATCTAGTCTTTAACCACATAGCCTACTCCTCTGACTGTATAGATATATTTTTCCTCGAAGGCTTCATCTAGTTTGGCGCGGAGGTAGCGGATAAAAACATCAACTGTATTGGTATCTCCGACGTAATCATACCCCCAAACTTCCTGGAGAATGCGCTCGCGGCGTAATACAATTTGTTTATTTCTAACTAAAAACAGGAGAAGATCATATTCTTTTTTGGTCAGCTCAATCGGCTTTCCATCAACAAGCGCTTCAAAACGCTCAGGATACAAGGTGAGATTCTTGACTGTGAGTTCCCTCTCGTCAGGCTTGTGGGTCAGCGGTTTTTGCTTGCGAAATATGACCCTGATGCGGGCAAGCAGTTCCTGAATTGCAAATGGCTTGACGATATAATCATCTGCGCCGGAATCAAGACCATGTACCCTGTCTTCAATTCCTTCCTTGGCAGTGACCATAATAATGGAAACCTCAGATACTTCACGGACCTTTTTGCAAATCTCCATGCCATCTATTTCCGGCAGCATTACATCAAGCAAGATCAGATCGAATTGTTCCTGTGTAATTCGATCAAGTGCTCTACGTCCGTTTGTTTCAATTGCAGTCTGATACGTTTCATGTTCCAGTTCCATTTGCAGGAAGCGGGCTATCTTCCATTCATCTTCCACGATCAAAATTCTTTTACTGGATGATTCCATTATTAAGCAGCCTCCGGCAATCATTATATATTTACTTATTATATAAACATTTTTTTCCGAATAATAGAAGCAGCAAGTTGTGTTTTTTAATCAAATTTTAATATGACCCCCAAATTCCATATACTATATATTAGGGTGGGCTGTCTGGTTGCAACGGTTAAAGGTGAGATATTTTAATGGAATTTTAACCTTCTTTTAATAATTGTATAATGTTTATCGGCTATTCTACTTACAGTGGTGTAAAACCAAGTTTAGAGATGAATTGTCTGGAGGATAATTATGCGAAGAATAACATCAATAATATTGGTAATCGCTTTTTTTGTTGTTTCTGTAACCGGAATACAATTAACCACTGCCCATGGGCACGGGGGTGAGGACAGGCCGCTAAAGAAATATCAGCAATTGGCGGCCAGTAATAACAGTGCAGGTGTTTCATTTGAAAAGCCCCTTTACC
Organism: Bacillota bacterium; assembly: GCA_023434855.1. The sequence goes on from JAEYSJ010000017.1 coordinate 28,969, forward strand.
CAAAAGAAGTTCACCAGTGGGCAGGTTTCTTATTTATTGGAGCAGGGTTAGTGCATTTGGGACTTAATATCAGGCCAATGATGACATACTTTAAGCGCAAAGACTCAATAAGTTAAGATTTTCTAAGGAGGATTTTCTATGCAGTGTTCAGCATGTAAAGCAAATATTCAAGGTGATTTCAAATTCTGCCCTCATTGTGGCAATAAAATCAATACATTGTGTCCCAGCTGCGGAAAAGATATGATGCCGGATTGGATCGCCTGCCCATATTGCGGTCTGGCTGCCAAAATGCCAACCGCTTCGTTTTCACCTCCTAATATGCAACATCCTGCATCTTCCCATTATAATCAATCATACCATTCCGACTCATCCGGACATCATCGCCACCATAAGAAAGGGTTGCTGGGAAGTTTTTTCTCGGGATAAAATCGCTGTCGCCCATTAATGGTTATCACATTGATTCGCTGTTGGGGGGCGGAAGCTACGGTATTGTTGTAAAAGGAGAAAAAGCGGGACAGTGCTATGCTCTAAAGCTATACTGTGACGATTACCTTAACCCCAAAAACCATCTTTTTTACAGGGCCATTGATTTATTCAGACGGGAAACGGAAATATTGCAGTGCATTCGACATCCACAGATTCCAGGCTGCATCGATTCTTTTGTCTTTGAAAATATGTATTGCCTGGTACAGGACTATATACCAGGCATAGCGCTTTCCGAGTTTATTAATCAAGGTCATAGATACGTCGAGGAGAGGGTAAAAGAAATTGTTTTCGATTTGCTAAAAATCCTCAACTTTCTCCACATGTCATCTGCCGGTAGGCCGTCCATCCTTCACCGCGACTTGCGGCTTTCCAATCTGATTTTTTCGGATAATGTTCTATTCTTAATTGACTTTGGCCTGGCCCACCGAATTAATGACAAGGCTGATGAAGCTTTTTTACTAAAATGCTTGCAGTCAAAATTTACAGACGCTGTTTCGCCGACATACGCGAGAATGCGAAATGAATTATCGATACAAAGTGATTTATTTGGTGTAGGCGTTGTTGCAGCTGACCTATTTACCAATACTGCATCAACAGCAGGCGAACAGCAAATTCCTGTTTCCCGCCAATTTAAATCCTTTATACGAAGACTTTTGGGTGTAGAAAGAATTTTTATATCCTGTGCGGAAGCTATTGATCATTTGCGAAATTTATAGGAGGCAAGATGGAAG